>NZ_JBFUJC010000094.1:0-18557 GCF_056401595.1 Paenisporosarcina sp. P4_E4_2
CTATTGATGTATCGAAAATTATTTGAATGATTCCCAATATGATTACCAAGGTTGAGACTACAAAACGCTGTATGAATAGATTTTTCAAATATACCTCTCCTAACCAACTTATTCTCCTGAAGTGAAGTTAACTTCATGTGAAGTTGATTTCATATTAACCTATTTCAAAACAGATATCAATCAGTAAATAATGATTCTTCAAATGACGGACATGGAGTCGGAGGTGATCGATCATTTAATGAAAACAATCGATGGTTCATCAAATTCGATAAAGACACAAAAACATTCGGGACATTACAACAAGGCATTAAATATCTATTTAGTCAGTTCAGTTAACGTAGAAGCGAAACCATTACCCTAATAAGGAACGAGCTGAGCGAAGGAACATTTCGCACAGCTCTTTTTTTAGGAAATTATTGGCTTATGGCGATTGGTTTGGTTAAATCAAAAGAGGAGTAAAAAGAATTTAAAGGATGAATGGAATTAAAGCGTATCGATCGCTAGTCAGGACAAAAAGGGGCTACAATGAATGAAAAAAATAATGGTAATTGGTATTTCAGCAGGAGCAGGGAAGTCAACATTTGCCCGGAGATTAGGGGAAGCCTGGAACCTCCCCGTTTATCATTTAGATACGCTATTTTGGAAGCCTAACTGGGTGGAAGTGTCTTTAGAGGAATTTTCAAAAGCCCAACAGGAAATCGTTACTCAAGATCAATGGATCATGGAAGGGAATTACAGCAATACATTCGACATTAGAGCAGCACATGCCGATACCATTATCTATTTGGAACTTCCACTTCACGTGTGTCTCTACCGGGTCGTGAAGCGTTCTCTGATGAACCTGGGGAAAACCCGGCAGGATTTGGGGGAGGGGTGTAAGGACAAACTCGAATGGGCATTCATTAAGTTTATCCTCACGACTTACTATCCACGAAAGCGAAATATGGACGAGCGTCTTCAAAGCTTCCAAGCAATAGGTCCGGCCAAGAAAGTAATTACATTGAAGAGTAAAAAAGAAATTCAATCATATTTAGAAAAAGAATGCGGCTATGCGCATTCGTAAAGCCCTTTCTAACTGAAGACAGCACTTTTGGATTACGAAAGAATGGTCACTCAATATACAAAAAAGAAGCAGCTGAAGATGCAATTTCAGCTGCTCTTCACTTTCTGACAAAGAAACGAGCTCCTCTGAAAACCCAAAATCAGTGATTTCCCCTAATAAGGTTCTTCTAGGAGGGGTATTAGAATATCCTTTAATGATAAGACTGAATATTCAATTAGTATTAAGCGAAGCTAAAGCGTTTCACATTACCGATGGGAAAGGGAGTGGAGAACGATGGAATGGTCCTACTGGAAAGTCATTATGAGATACGGCCACGTGGGCTTACGGAAAGAAGTAAGCGTAGCACGACACTTAATCAAGCCTGCAGATTTCACCTTATTGGATGTCATAACAGATGCCCAACACATGCCAGGAGTAAAAGCAAAGGGCATTTTATCGGCACGACGCATTACACAGGAAGATTATTTGATTGGGAACCGGGAAGAAGCAGAAAATTTTTATTTGCAAAAGTTAAAAACGTTTAGTCGAATGAGCAGTTGAGTAAACTTCTAAGAAAAGGTAAGAGTTTCTTCCTGGCTATGGTAGCGCCTGGCTGCACCAGTACCGAGTGTATGAAAGAGGGACGATTGAAGTGACCATGTCACTTAATCGTCCCTCTTTTTCGTACTGGAAATTTACGAGTGCATCTATCGCTCCCCAAGAACCTTTATTCACGAGTATCGGTCTTGGTGACGAAAGAAGGAACACTTGCTCTATAAAAAGAACCAGTCAAGATACAATTTCTGCTACTCTGATATTTTATATCACTATATCTACATTTCCATTACTTTCAATCCAAAGTTGCGATTAAATACGTTATGATAGAATTTGTGCTTTTTTAACGTAGATAATCAGGAGTGTTGAAAATGTCTAATAAAATACCAACAAATAACCTATCAATTACCCACCCCCATCTAGCAAAAGAATGGAACACAGAAAAGAACGATGCTTTAAAACCTGAACATGTAACTCCTGGTTCAGGTAAGAAGGTTTGGTGGATTTGTTCAAAAAAACATGAATGGAATACATATGTTTATTCTAGAACGGGAAATAAATCTGGCTGTCCAACTTGTGCGAAAGAAAAGTTTGTGGAAGGTAAAAAAAGTTATAGGCCACCATTTGAAAAAACGATTGCTTTTTTAAACCCAAAGCTTGTGAACGAATGGAATTTTGAAAAAAATGGGGAACGAGGTCCAGATACCTATACAGAGGGGTCGAACAAAAAAGTATGGTGGAAATGTGCTGAGGGGCATGAATGGGAAGCCGCTATTTGTGATAGAAAGAAAACGAATTGTCCTTACTGTTCTGGTCAAAGAGTGAGTAGGGAGAAGTCTTTCGGATCCTTATATCCGCAGCTTTTACAAGAATGGCACCCAGAAAGAAACATGGGAAAATCGGCTTTTGACTTTATGCCAAATACGCATCAAAAAGCGTGGTTTCTTTGTGAGAATAATCACGAGTGGGAAGCCTATATTTTTAATCGTACAAAAGGAAAAGGCTGTCCTTATTGTTCTGGACATATGGCAACAGATGAAACCTCTCTACTAGCCGCAAATCCACAACTTTGCGAAGAATGGAATAGTGAGAAGAATGGAGAAAAAATCCCCAATGACTTCAAACCATTCTCGAGCGAAAAAGTATGGTGGCGTTGTTTAAAAGGCCACGAATGGGAGGCGGCTATTTCAAGTCGCCATGACGGAAGAGGTTGCCCTGACTGTTCGAGAAACTCCCAGACTTCCTTCCCTGAACAGGCAATCTTTTTTTATATGAAGAAACTCTTTCCAGAGACAGAAAACCGGAAAAAATTAGACTTTCTGGCTAATAATGCGGAAGCTGATATTTTTGTTGATTCACTGAGTCTCGCAATCGAATATGATGGATACCATCATATGAATGAATTAGAGAGAGATGAGAAAAAAAATGCCTTGATGAAGGATAATAACATTCAACTCATTAGGGTTCGCCAGTTTGTGGGTGACAGGAAATTGCCGATCATCGAGAACAGTGATTCCTTCGTAATCGAACATGATTACAACCATAAAAAAGGGTTAGATAATTGCATTGATGAAATCCTTACCTACATAAATGAAAAGTATTCCTTGGATGTAGCTAGTGTGGATGTTGACTCGAACAGAGATCGTGGAGAAATTCTTAAACAGATGAATGAAAATGAACGAAATCTCGAAATGCTATTTCCCCTAGTATCTGAAGAATGGCACCCAACTAAGAATAATGCACTTTTGCCAAACCAAGTATCTCCATTTTCCCATCTGAAAGTTTGGTGGAAGTGCGAAAAAAATGACAAACATGAATGGGAAGCAACGATTGCCAATCGTGCCAATGGAAGAAAATGTCCTTACTGTTTGAATAGGAAAATAAATGAAACTAATTCACTTATGGGTTTAGCACCTGAAATGGGTAAACAGTGGCATCCCACAAAGAATGGAGCTTTAAATCCGAATGAAGTAGCCTTGAACTATGGTAAAAAAGTCTGGTGGCTATGTGAAAAGGGACATGAGTGGGAAACGACCCCTAATAACCGTGTAAACAGCAGTAACAACAGCAGATGTCCTCTTTGTTATAAGGAGGAAAGAAAATCATCAGTGTAACAGTTTTGTTTATTTGGCTCTTTGTTAATATGTAATCCTGTAACGGTTTGCTAGTTCATTTAACTCTAAAACCTTCGTGCAAATGCAACATTAAAGACCACTTCATCAGATGAATGATGAAGTGGTTTTTCAGTTGGATTCGACTATTGATACGGCTTTTTTCTCTAAAATAAGTATGCAAACGATACTCGCAAATCTGCCGAGTCCATTCATAGACAATGAAGCGAACTTCAGGTGCGATATCGAAGTCTAGTTTAAATAATTGGTTCTCAAAGGGTGATTAAATTTTTACTCAGACCACCCCACTTTGTCATCGGCATCCCTTGAATGAGTGATGCTACTTTGCGTTAATTGTACACTTCCAATTCCTTGCCTTGCTTATCACTGAAATCGATATTCATACGGTATGATTTGTCCGCCAGGTAACGATGAAAACATTTAGCTGTATCAATCGCTTGAATAGGTAAGAACCAGTCATCTTCCCCACGAGTAAGCATACCCCGGACCGGATTTCCACTTTTTGAGATCAAAAAGAGAAACCGTTTTTACTTTCTTCATTTCCCCTGTTCGGCTATCTTTTTCGTATACACGATAGCCGATAATCTCATCATTTCGAACAGCATGCAAAGAAATATAAAAGAAGGCGATGTCACAGTTGTCGGCGGTTCCGGCAATTCCTCTTTAAGGCTTGAACCCGAAAGCATTGAGAAACTTAATGCTTTCGGATTTAGTATACATTTGTCAATTTACACGAAAATGTAAAGTTTTTGACTGTCATGCCTTTATAATAATCTATACAGAAATATTCTTTCTGTAGCTAATTCAAAGAACAAGCTTTTTCTTTTCATATTAAGTGCAGCTCTAAAAAGCTCATAATAACTTCACACTTTTTGGATAACATGGATAATATGTTACTAGAGTAAAGAATTATAGGGGGGCTCGCAGTGAATAGACTAACTATCATGGTAATTGATGATGAAGAAACAATGAGATCCTTGATTAAGACGTTCCTTAAAAGAGAAGGTTATAGTATTTCAGAGGCATCTAACGGGATGGATGCCTTTACTAAAATATCAAAAAAAGCACCTGACCTTATTCTGGTGGACATAATGATGCCGTATATGGACGGCTTCACGTTTGCGATGGAGTTGAAGAAAAAATTCGATATTCCTCTAATCTTCTTGTCTGCTAAAGGGGAGGAATGGGACAAGGTTCACGGTCTGAAACTTGGAGGTGATGACTACATCGTCAAACCCTTCCATGGAGAAGAACTGTTGGCTCGTATTGAATCCGTATTAAGAAGATCAACATATGCTACTCAAAACAACAATTCATTAAAGATTGGGCCGCTGGTTCTTGATTCTTTGGGATTTAAGGCATATGTCAACGATCGAGAGCTCTCATTGACACTAAAAGAATTTGATTTGTTATTCATGCTTGCTAAAAACAGAGGGAAAGTCTTTAAAAGAGAACAGCTATTACAAGCTATTTGGGAAGAAGACTATCAAGGGACCGGCAGGACGGTAGATACGCACATTAAAACTTTGCGATTGAAGTTAAAGGAAGAGGCCAAACTCATACAGACCATTTGGAGTGTAGGGTATAAGTTTGAGGTAAGTGATTGAGAAAAATAGCAATGACATTAAGTCAGAAAGTATTATTGCTTATTAGTTTGTGTATCGTTTTTGTCCTTCTCTTTTCGTTTTTCTTCCTTCATTTCTTATACAAGGATTTATATATTACCAGCGTGAAAGAATCAGTTATCTATCAAGGAGAACGAACCGCTGCCCACTATCACTATGGCTCATTAAGTGACGAAATCATTGAAAAAATCCAATGGTACAATATTGTCTCCGAGTATGAGGTAATTGTAGTGGATGATTTAGAAGAACTATCCACGTACTTTCCATATAAGCTCAATTATGAAGCTTTGGTCAATGAAGAAGATAAAGAACTACTGCAACAGGGCAGTTATGTCATCAAGGATGGATATGTTGAGGAATTAAATCGAGAGATTGTCGGGGCGGTATTTCCTATACTTGCGGAGAAGAAACTAATCGGCTTTATTTATATTTATGTACCCTTGGCAGATTTGCAAGAAGTTTTTCAAGGAAGTATCCCCATCCTAATACTTGTAGGGAGTTTATTTTTCATTGTTCTATTTATTGCGGTGAATCGTATTCATCACTCTCTATTTCAGCCACTTACAGATATTCAGAAACTTGCACTAGAGGTTTCCAATGGAAATTATTCATATCGTCTAAATTTTCTACATGACGATGAAATTGGAAAGCTCGCAAATGCATTTAATCGGATGAGTTCATCTCTTGAAGAACAAGAAGTTCGAAAAAAGGATTTTTTATCAAATGTTGTACATGAATTACGCACCCCTTTAACGTATATTGGCGGTTACACGCAAGTGTTGAAGGAGCAAATCTTTTCCTCACCAGAAGAAGCTCAGCATTATTTGTTGACTATCGAAAAAGAAACAGGTCGTTTAATTAAATTGATACATGATTTAGTAGACCTCGAWCATCTTCAAGAAAACATGTATCTACTTAATAAGGAACCAATTGCAATGGCGCAGTTACTTTTTGATACGCTTGATTTATTTAAAATTCACATGAATGAAAAAAACATACAGTTAAAAATGGATATTCAGGAAGATGTGATTGGCAATGGAGATCCCAAGAGAATACAGCAAATCTTTTATAATCTGCTAGATAATGCAATTAAGTATTCACATGAGTATGGAATTATCTCAGTAATTCTGACGGAAGAAAAGGAAATACTTCGTTTTAAAATTACTAATCAAGGGACCGAAATATCCACTAAAGACCTCCAACATGTCGGAGAACGTTTTTTCAGAACCGACAAGGCACGAAGTAGATCCACCGGAGGGACAGGTCTTGGTCTTTCCATTGTCAAAGAAATTGTCAGATTGCATGATGGATTGTTTTCGATAGAAAGTGATTCAAGACTTGGAACATCCGTAGTTATTGTATTACCTGTGCTCACATCATCCTGATATAGGCAGAATTTCATGAAAATCAAAATGACCTTGGAATTGGAATTCTAAGGTCATTTTCTTGAATGTTACTTATTGGTCCCATATTTCACYCAAACTTCMCTTTTATCCAATAAACTAATGATGTTGCTCATTTTCTACAAAATTGGAGGATAAGATAAAGTGAAAAAAGGAAATTATAATCGTTTTTGGCGATGGCATTTTTATGCGGCATTATTTATTACACCCTTATTGCTTACATTAACACTTAGTGGTATTGGCTATTTATTCTATATCAATGTTGAAAATCAGCTGTATGATGATTTCTTCTTTGGCACAAGTGAGAAAACAGAAGAATTAACAATTGACCAAGGGATTTCCAATGCTGAAAATCTACATAAAGGATTTTCTGTATCGAAAGTTATTGTTTTAGATGGTTCTTATAACACGCGTTTAACAATGTCGAATGAAAATGGCGAGCAGAAATATGTGTTTTTAGATGACAACTACCAAATCGTGGGCAGTCAAAATGCTGAAAAAACATTCTCGAATATTATGCGTAACATTCATAGTTCTCTATTGGTTGGTGGGACGTTCGTTAACTATTTAGTAGAATTGGCAGCATGTTGGGCTATATTCCTTCTACTTTCAGGTGTTTACATGACAATTAAAGGGAAGGCATTGAAGAAAAAACAAAATCCGACGAATAGGCAAATAAATAAAAAATGGCACGCATTGCTTGGGTCAGTGATTGTCATTCCAATGATTGTAATTATCTTTACAGGGTTACCTTGGTCAGCATTTATGGGAAATTTCATTTATTCTGCTGCTCAGGAAAATCCGTCAATCGGCATTCCTACCTTAAAACAGCAGCCACCTACTTCTGATCTGAGTGAAGTTCCTTGGGCTACCCGTAAAAATGAAGCTCCTACATCAAACGATGCTCACGCTCATCATAGTAACATGTCAGATGGGGCTGGAATGACCGATGAAAGCAATATGAAGGTAAGTGTGCAACAACTCATGCAAAAGGTTGAAGAAGCGCATATCTCCAAACCGTATTCCATCGTTTATCCAATGAGTGAAGATGGTGTATTCACGGTATCAAAAGGGAGTAATACAGGAGTCACTGGTTTGGATGTACACCCAAATGATGAAATGACTACGTATTTTGATCAGTATAGCGGAAAACTSATTTCAGAAGTTAACTATGATGATTATGGCATCTTAGCAAAGTGGTTTACATGGGGAATTCCATTGCATGAAGGGCATTTATTTGGCTGGCCAAACAAATTGATTAATTTAGTCGTATGTCTAGCCTTCATATTTGTTATCATCTGGGGCTTTAAAACATGGCTATCTCGTAAAAAAGCAGGTCAATTCTCTGCACCACCGAGGGTTGCAAGCGGTGTGCCTATCGGCTTTATAGCATTAATGATTGTGTTAGGAATCATTATGCCACTGTTTGGTATTTCGTTAATCTTCGTTGTATGCATTGAGGGAATTATGTATCTCATCAAGAAACAAAAAACTACTTCCTCAACAAATTAACACATAAGGAAAAAGCATCGAAAAATCACAGAGATTGATTTTTCGATGCTTTTATTTGTTTTAGTGTAGCAAGAATGGAATAGACCACTCATCCAAATCTATGACATCACAAAGGATAGCATAATATCGATATCATGCATAAAAACACCATATTCCATATGTCTAACCTCACATAAATTTCACAACTATCATTTACCATTAAACTACATATAAAAGATGACTTGATTGGAGGTAAAGTATGAATAAAAATAGATACTTGATTATTGCGCTTGCACTAGTAATGCTTACTGGTTGCAATCCCCAAAAAACATTTCAAATGGAATCATTTGCATTTGCGAACCAAAATGAAGAGGAATTCGGAACGGAAGAGTTAAAAGGTAAAGTTTGGATTGCGGATTTCATCTTTACTAGTTGTGATACTATCTGTCCGCCAATGACAGCGAGTATGGCAACATTGCAAGAGAAATTCAGAGAAGAAGAAATAAATGTTGAATTCGTTTCGTTCAGCGTGGATCCAACAGTAGATACTCCTCAAAAACTGAACACCTATTTAAAGAATTTTACAGACGACGATTCGAATTGGAATATGCTCACAGGCTATTCTCAAGAAGAAATTGAAACATTTGCACGTGAGGAGTTCCAAACGCTTGTCCAGAAACCGGAGTCATCAAATCAGGTCATTCATGGATCCGACTTCTTTTTAGTTGATCAAAATGGGGAAATTGTAGGTACCTACAGCTTTATTCAAGGGGATAGTACGGATGAATTATTTAAAGATGTTAACAGGTTATTTTAAGGTGAAGTAATACGGAGAAATATGGAATAGCGWCAATGTGGGAGTAGAATTTGTGATTGTATATTAATTTTATTATCACGTTTCTTTCGACTGCGTAACAAAAAGATAAGAATATAACACAAATTCTTTTGGCACCGTTCTTTGCCAATTTAATTAATTGCAAGGTCTTTGCTACATCTAAACTTTACGTAAAGGAGCCTGACTCATGAAACATACTTATTCATTTATCCTGCTGCTAACTGCAATTGTAGTTCTATCTGCATGCGGGAATAACATTGCTGTTAAAGAGACCGAACAACTCGTTCCCGAACCCGTTTTAGTTGATCTCACTGTCCCTGTGAAGGCGGAAGTCGGACATGAGATTGAATTCTCTGTGCGCGTTTCACAGGATGACGAAATCGTAACGGATGCTGATGAAGTGAAGTTTGAAGTTCTGAATGAAACTTCCGGGGAAAAGAAGATGCTTGCAGCTGAGTTTAAAGCTGGCGAATATTCTACAACTTTCACTTTTGAAAGAGGTGGATCGTATTCGATTACTTCCCATGTGACAGCACGTGATATGCATACAATGCCTTCGAAAGTAATTGAAGTAGTCGGTGGGGAGACAAACCAATATCTCCAGTAGTGTCGTGTTCGGAAAAGGAATGACTGAGTATATAATAGGCAGGCTAACAACTTTATATCCAGATAGGATGGTCATTTCACTTCATGAAAAAGATAATCACTTGTATAGACTGGCTAAGGAAAAGGCTGAAAAACATGGGATTAAACTGAATGATTGGTTGGCATCTAATGGTTTTACGCATGTACGTAAGCCGAATGAATCAAAGATTGCAGCCTATGATAGCTTTATTGAGGAACTCCAAGCTACATTTCCGGATCGTATTGTTCTGAAGTTAAGTACCGACCATCCTGTCTTATATCGACGTTTGTTTTATGCGTCACGTACAAAAGGAATGAATGTAGAGTCATTCGTTGAGTCGATGGGGTTTTACTACAATCGTATCCCGGCAGGGTCGATAGTTGTTCCTGATGGGAATAATGTTTATGATGTGAAAACCATGGAACTGTTAATGAATGATTATGGTGTTAAGCAGACAGAGTGGGCAGAGTTGTTCGGAGTGAGTCGTCAAGCAATCGGATCACTATTGAAGCGTAGACGTAAATCTAATGCCAGTTGGGTTGAAGAGGATTTGACGGAGGAAGAGGAAAGTATTTTCCTTGAAATGATTAATCGATTTGAAGTTTCAAATGACTCTACCAATACAAAGTATCGAATCTATTCTAATGAGAATGAGCAATTTGTATTTCTAGTTAATAATAATCGACACATGAAAGTAGTCTTTGATGGGACAGTTGATTTGCAAAAGGCTCTTAAGCATCAGTTATATCATGTGTTTCCACCATATGATTTGGAAAGATTAAAACAACTACTCGAAAGTGCATTAAAAGACGGACATGAAGAAAGAGGTATGGACGATAATGAAATGCGCCTTATTCGAGAATTGACACAAGGGAAAACACATGGCTTTAATCATGAAAAACTTTTAGAACACTTTGGAATTCAACATCTTCGAATAATCGACCGTCGTTTTATTGGAGATGATGAAATTCTTGATATCTTGAAATCGTTTTATGATGAGGAGCTAGGCACTGTCAAAATTCCCTTGAGCTCAAATCAGTATTCTCGTATCGTTATGTTAGCAAAAAACCGAGGATTCTCTTTGAAAGATTTCATTGAGCATTTCGGGCTTCCCTACAAGCGCATTCCGCAGACAAATACATTGGAAAAGTACCGTTCATTACTAATTCAAAGATATGCTGTGATGCCAGGTGAAGTTTACATTAGTTCGTATGATCCTTTTTATAGCGCATTATCACTACAAGCTTATAAAAAAGAAATGAATTTAACGGATTATTTATGGGATACCTATGGGTTAAAGAGGGTTTTATACGAATACTTGCCTGAAGGCTATAAACCATATGACTGGCGAAATTACATAGTGGATATTGATAAAGAAGAAGAGTTTATATTATTCATTGAGAATCATTACGTCATAAAAGATAATTTTATATACATCCCGAGTAATTCCATTTTCTATGCCAAACTCTATTTCTATGGCGTGAGATTCGAACGAACCGTGACAGAATTGATTGAGTCATGGGGATTTGAACGAATCTACAATCCTCCTGAAGATTTTGTAGTAGAAGAAGTCGATCCTAATATAGCATTGGATTTTCGAGAAGATTTACTTTCAAGGTTAAAGAATGTTCAAAGCGCACTTGGAAAGACCCAAGTAGTTGAAGAAAAACGGAATAGAAGTCGTGAGTTGGTGAAGTTGTTGAAAGAGCTATATCTAGATCGTTGCCAACTTTGTGAGGATTCGGACGGGGTACCCGTCATCCGGATGGAGAATGGGCGGGAGTATGTCGAAGTTCATCATATCATTCAACTCTCGACAGCAACATCCACAAACGATGAATCCGAGCTGCTGCTGGATTCGTATCAAAATGTCATTGTTGTTTGCCCTCACCATCATAAAGTTTTGCACTATGAAAACGGTGGTTATGAAGATTTGAATTGGAATGATGGTGTGCCGCAATTTAAGAATAAGAAAGGCATGCTTAAAATTCATACAAATTATCATTTAGAGCCTAGAATTTAATATTTAGAATATGTAGCTCAAAGACAATTGATTCTCCTTAATTTAAGAAACCGACTGAAAAATACTTCAGTCGGTTTTTAGTATGGAATTAACTCTAATGTGATTCATCTCTGGATTTCTAAATTACTTAATGCCCGTTTAATTCGCTCATTCAATTCCTGGTACTCTGCATGTTCATACATTTTCATCATGGCCTGACTTATTGACTCTTTTGACTCCCAATTAGATAAAGGTAGGAAGCTAGTGTAGATGCCAGTGTATTTTTTACCGTCTTCGAAGGATATGTCGCGAATTAGTATTCCTTCATTTTGGAGAGCTTGTAAAAGTTCCACACGTTTTTCCTGATGGAGTGGTCCAACTTCGACTTTTAACATGAGGCGGTTGTTGCTGTTTGCAAACCAGGCAATCAATCCTCGATCAAGCCACCATTTTTGTCGTAAGTCTTCACGGTTATGTGCTGCTGCCCATTCTTTTTCAACGAACGAAGGGAGACGGTGATGAGCGGTGAAGTTGTCACTTTCCATTCCTTTAGAAACTGCAAAGGCTTTGAAGGCTTCGGACATAATGCTGTTGCCGACTTTGACGATATAATCGATGGCTTCCTTGTTTTCCATATATAGTTTTTTCAAGACCTCTTCGTCCACTGTTGCAGTTGAAATCAACTGATGATTCACTGCTTTCATGGAAGATTTTTTATTGACGGAAGTATATAGCAGGTCTACTGCATCTTTATGGTCTTGATAAATGGACAGGGCCGATTGGTTTAGTTCTTCGTTCTCCTCCAATTGATCTGCCAATACTTCTATGTAGTAAGAAATGAATGAGTACACTTCGTCATTCATAAAGGCCTCGTTCAAAACCACATAATCCTTCAACGTACTTAATATATTCCTATAAGTAAGCATTAAATATTTGTCTTCAGATGGAGGGTCTTCCAACATTGTTAAATATATAGGAACAATCGTATAGCCCTCGAATTTTTCGTTAACAAACGCTAAGTAATTTTTCAATTGATTAAAAGATTCTTTTGACCAAAATTTATTCTCAATAAGAATCACGGTTTTATTGCTTTCAGACACAGCCAAAATATCGATCCGTTGATTAATTGACGTCAAGAGTTCTTTGTGGACGATGACATCCTGAAAATTGAGGTTGACCAAATTCAATGGATTGAGATGGGCAAGTTTGTTCGGATCCTCCAAATTATTTGGATGGACGAAAGCTTTAGCTAGAAGTTTTTTTAAAAAGAAATCTCCTAGATTATGATTCCCTTTAGGATTCAACATCCACACCAAGAAATTTGAATGACGTATTTCAAATTGATCCACCGATAATATCTTAAATGGATTAAATCTCTTAAAATGATTGTTCAATTTGGCGAATTCTATGGAATCTTCAAGTAGCGATAAAAGTTGTTGTGCATGTTGTGTCAAAAGGGTACCTCCAGAGTTAATGATTATAAATTATTTTACTATATGAATCTCATAATTACCCTAGGAACTGACACGAAATTGAGGGTTTTTAAAGTTATAGACAAGAATCGACAAAAGTTTCTAGATTTCACAATTATAATAGAGGGAAAGTTTGGAAAATTGTCGTGAGGTGTGAAATGAATTCGATTGCAAAGTTGGTTGGATCGATTGTTGGTATTTACATAGTGATTAATCTAGTATTTGTAGGTTTTCAATACTTTAGTGAAAAGCAAGAACATGACCGTATGCATATGTTAAAAAGAATGATGGATTCATATACTACGGAACTTAAATCAACAGAAGTAGCATTAAAAGAAAAGGAAATGAACGTGACAACATATTTTCAAGATTTGGAACTACGCTCACAGAAATGAATAAGTTGGCAAAACAGTTTCCAAATGGAATGCCAGTTACGGTTTATTCAGATTAGCAACAACGCTATCAAGCATACCAGCAGGATTCAGGGAACTATAAAGTGATGGTCGCGGATTTAGAGGCTTATCGGAAAAATTATGAGAATTTGATAGAGTTACAAAATGGTACTGTGGCAGAGTACAACGAATTAAATGAGCAGATTGGTGAAACATGGTTTATCGTGCCAGGGTTCCGATCGAAACCCTACGAATTTTGTAAAACTAAACGAAAGAGGGATATAAATGTTTGGGTTTTTTAAAAAGCCTTGTGCAATTTGTAAACGAAAAATCAGTCCATTACTGAAATACCGCAATGATCGCAATGATGTATTGAACGTTTGTGTTGCTTGTAGTGAATATGCAGAGAGAAGGGCTTATAGGAAAGTGAAGTAGTAGGGTATAAAAATTTTTATCAATTTGTTAATTTGAGAGGAAGAAGAAAATGAATTGGATTTTATCGGGAAATATTAATAAATATGATATCATTTCAAAGTTTGAAGAGAAATCGTATGTTTATTGGAAGCAAAAAAGAAACTATGAGATAGGTGATTTTGTCTATATTTATTTATCAGCTCCCATTCAAGAAATCCGCTATAAATGTGAGGTTACTGCAATTAACTTAGAAAATGAAGAGTGTGAGGACGATTCGAAATTCTGGGCATCCACGAATGAATTTGATCATTCTTCAAATAATCGAAATGTGAGATTGGATTTAATCAAACATACAGCTATAGGGATGTCTCGCATAGAAATGACAGAGCGAGGAATACTGTCGAGGATTCAAGGGCCTATTAGAATACCAGATGAAGTTGCGGACTACATAGATGAAAATTATTTTGAAAATGTCCAAGATGTTGTTTACCCTGATGAGATAAATAATGAAGAGATGTTTAGAGAAGGTCAAATTAAGCATAAATATGAACGCAATAATAGAGCTCGCCAAAGATGTTTGGAGACACATGGATATAATTGCAAAGTATGTGACTTCAATTTTGAAGACGTCTTTGGGGAAATCGGGAAAGAGTTTATTCACGTTCACCATGTAAAACCAATTTCTGAAATTAAGAGTGAATATGTTATAGATCCTATTAATGATTTGATTCCAGTTTGCCCAAACTGTCATGCAATGCTTCACAGCAAAAAAGGTGATGGGATATTCTCTATTGAGGAATTGAAGTTTTTAGCCTGCTTATGATTTGAGAGAACAATTAGTAGATGTAACAGTGCCAAGCTACATATATGTGGGGAAATATGATGCGCAATGTCCATATGAGTATGGTGTAGAGATCGCCAATTTAATACCAAACGCTACGTTGACTACTTTCGAGGAAAGTAATCATAATCCTTTTGTTGAGGAAGATGAGAAATTCATAGCGTTTGTGAAATCTACACTTTAAAACGAGAAAAGTAAATAGGGGTAAAGGAAGTACAATAGCAGCCGAAAGTGCATCTTCGGCTGCTTATTCTTTCAAAAGAAAGTGCCGATTCTTTACTAGGTTATGAAAATCGCGAAAATGCACTTCAAAAACCTTAATCAATTCAGTATGGTTGGTATATTATTGTCCCAAATGAACAGAAATTCAAGGACGGTCACCTATGACTATTTATTTGGCTTTCAACACGCCGCTTTTGACCAAATTTATCAAGGCACCCTTGTTTTTAAATCTAAAGTAWACGCTTAACCTTTTTAAATCTGTTTGTGTTAAAGACGACGGACTAACATTTAATAAATATTCCTTATCTAATTTTTGAATCAATGTTTTAGCAAATTCAATTTGTTTAGGTGTTAGTGGTTTATCATCATTTTGGTCATAAGTAGCTACAGACTCTTTCTTCACTTCTACTTGAGGATTGAGTGTTTGATTAATATCAGGTGTATATTTACCAGCCCTAATCCAAGAGATATCTTCTTTGGTTAATGCAAACCATTCACCTTCCAATCGTTTACTGGAAAAATGCTTATGAAATGAAATTTCTGTTTGATGGTAATTAGCAGTTTGAAGAAGATAGATAAGTTTATTTTCAAAAGGTAGTTTCACGCCAAAAAGATTCATTCGTCTTTCAACATATTTGGTTTTGCCGATTTTAAATGTTCCATTCATGTGCTCTTGAACGAAATAAACGTATCCAGGAGCTACCCCAGTAGGCATTGGGAGACTTATAATATCCTCTAACACTTTTTGGTTTGATTCAAAAAGATAGATCTTCTGAGTTTGGAAATGAGAAGGAATAGTTTCTGTTTTATTAGAAGAATTGTTAGGCATTATTTTATTTAGAAAACTTTTGAGCATTTAGATAACCTCCAACTTTAAACCTATTTATAGACAGTCGATATAACTAGTATATATTAAAAGTAGTTCTTTTTGATTACATTATGAAAATAATGTAAAAAGAACAATTTTTGGATGTTAAAAAATTTCTCTAAGTATGCTTCCGTTGTACTGGTAAAATCGGTTGAATGGRGGCGCAGACGCATAACCGCCGCTGGATTGCCTAAAAGAAAGAGAGTGGAGCGGAGTGACATCAGTCACTTCGTTCCATTCAGGAATTTTAAAGGCAACATCCAAATAATGGGTCTATAAGACATCTGGTACATCTATGAAAATGACTTTGCAAAGAAAAAACTTACACAATGGTTAGAAGAGAACGACATATAGGGGAATTGAAAACCTTTTGTGTTGAAGAATATGCTAAGGTCATAGTGGTAAGTGCCTATGCAAAAAGTTATTCAGATTATACACGACAATTGCATATAAAATTACTTGAAAGTTGTAGGATATGTGCATTTAATATTTGAGGCTGAATAAATCCTCATTCTTGTAAATTGTCATAATATAAGTCGTGCCACACCTCAGGGAAATTCTAGTTCCTAATTTTAATAAACAATTTTAACGTCTATCACATTTTTGTTCCAATTCAATAAATAAGGGGTAAAATAAGGCTTTAAATCCACGTGATTGGCACCGGAAGATGGTCGAACAAAAACCTACATGAAACACGGTTTACTATAGACTGGATTTTTAATGCGTGAGTACGATTCGAAAATCTTAAAGTGCAGAAAAAAAGATACCAATTTGTGAAAGAAGTAAAAACGCTATAACATAAATACTAGAAACTCGATAAAGGAGAGAAGAGCGTTGAGCCCAACCAAAAACTTATCAACTGAAGAGCAAAACAAATTACTCGAAACACTACAGAAACGCTTTGAAAAACACACAGAACGCCATGAAGGAGTCAACTGGCAGGACGTGCAAGCCAAGCTAGAAGACAGTCTGGAAAAGCTTTGGTCCCTAAACGAAATGGAACGAACTGGCGGGGAACCGGATGTCATCGGCTACGATGAAGAAGCTGTCGAATATCTTTTCTGCGACTGCGCCAAAGAAAGTCCGAAAGAGCGCAGAAGTCTCTGCTACGACCGCGCAGCCCTCGAAGCACGCAAGAAATTCAAACCTGAAAACTCCGTGGTAGACGTAGCGGCGGAAATGGGCATTGAATTGTTAACCGAAGAACGGTACCGACACCTCCAGACGCTTGGCGAATTTGACACCAAGACATCCAGTTGGGTCCAAACGCCAGATAATATCCGCAAACTCGGCGGCGCACTGTTCTGTGATTGTCGCTATGACACGGTCTTTGTGTATCACAATGGAGCCGATTCGTATTATGCTGCGAGAGGGTTTAGAGGATTATTGAAGGTTTAAAGGTGGATTAAATGGATGGCAGGGTTTATCTCAGATAGCCTTGATTCTTTATTAGTATTCGTTCAATAAAAATTTCACAACAATTCAATAAAAATAAAAAAACGACCTTGAGATCAAGGTCGTTTTTTTTATAGAAATCGATCCGCAAGAGCGTTTCGACTAGTGACAGGTTCTGTTAAATATGATACATTTATATAGATATGCTTATATTTGACGATTGATATAGTTTTCCTTACTTTAATTTTACACTACTAATTCGTCAATAGTCAAGCGTTTTGAGAAAACTTTTTAAGGGGCGATTGCGATGAAACTGGAACTGAATCAGGAACAACAACGATTGGACCATGTCATGGATGTCATCTCAAACGAAATACAGACACTTGATGGAGATACGACACGACTAAAAAAAGAAGTCATCAACATTCGGAAGCACTTTTGGGAAGAAGTGAAAGTAAATACAGATTCGTTTGATGATTATTTAGAAACGATTATTGGTTTGCGTCAAGAAGCAGAAGCGTTAGCTGTCAGTCAAAGCTTGCATCGCCATACATCAAAACGCTTTGCTACACTCCAGCGTATGCAGAAAATCCCTTATTTCGGTCGAATTGATTTTTTAGAAGACGGCACATCCTCGCCTGAACAAGTCTACATCGGGATTTCCACACTTAAAGATGTAAGTGGAGATGATTTTCTCATTTACGACTGGCGAGCACCGATATCGAGCGTGTATTACGATTATCAGCCGGGTCCTGCGAAATATACGATTCCAGGAGACTTCATTGAAGGGACATTAGAAAAAAAGTGGCAATATATCATACGTGATGGCACGTTGGAATCGATATTTGACACAACTCTAACAATTGGTGATGAGATTTTGCAACAAGTGCTTGGAAAAGGCACTGATAAGCAGATGCATTCAATTGTCTCCACCATTCAACAGGAGCAAAACCAAATTGTTCGTCATGACCACGGGAAATTGTTAATTGTGCATGGTGCAGCTGGGAGTGGCAAGACATCGGTCGCGCTGCAACGAATTGCTTATTTGCTATACCACTATCGAGATAGTCTTACGAGCGATCAAATCATTTTATTTTCCCCAAACTCCATGTTTAACAGCTACGTCGCCAATGTGCTTCCAGAACTCGGAGAAGTAAACATGCACCAAGTGACTTTTCAACAATACCTTCATCATCGACTCGATCAACAATTTCAAGTGGAGAATCCATTCGATCAATTAGAA
>NZ_JBFUJC010000095.1:0-9636 GCF_056401595.1 Paenisporosarcina sp. P4_E4_2
GGACAATATTGTCACGACCTTTCCGTTAATACTTGTCGTTATTTTAGCATGTTCTGAAACATTACGGCATGTTATTCGTATTACGTTAAGAGTAGAAAAAGGAGGATTATCAAATTGAATGCAAAACGTTGGATTGCTTTAGGTTCTGCAGTACTATTATTTGGCTTGTCTATCATCATTAATATGGCGTCTATTGCTTTTAGTACTGATTGGACATCTAATTTWGAAAACATGCTGGCTTTGCCAGAAAGTGAGTATTCCGAGAGCGTACTGGAAGTTGGGGATACATCTAAACGTATCGCTGTATTAACAGTGGACGGAGTCATTCAGGATACTGGCGAGGCTACTTCACTTTTTGGAACAGCCGGTTACGATCACCAGTTTTTCATGGACCAACTGGAAATGATTAAAGAAGACGATACAATTAAAGCCGTGGTCTTGCAAGTGAATTCGCCAGGTGGCGGGGTTGTCGAGTCTGCGCAAATTTATGATAAAATTAAAGAAGTGCAAGAAGAAGTTGGCATACCGTTTTACGTGTCGATGGGCAGCATGGCTGCATCAGGCGGATACTATATCTCTGCGCCTGCAGATAAAATTTTCTTGAATAAAGAAACACTGACAGGTTCCATCGGCGTCATTATGGAAAGTGTCAACTACGGCAAACTGGCTGAAAAATATGGTGTTGATTTTGTTACGATTAAAACAGGACCGTATAAAGATATTATGAGCCCAACCCGTGATATGACGGAAGATGAGCGTGCGATGCTACAGGACATGATTAATGAATCGTATGAATCATTCGTAGATATTATTGAAGAAGGCCGTGGCATGACAGAAGCTGAAGTGAAGAAAGTGGCAGATGGACGCATTATGAATGGGCGTCAGGCAATTGAAGCCGGTCTTGCGGATGAATATGGATATTTGGAAGACGTAATTGAAGCTGTTCGTAAAGACTTTGATTTAGAAGATGCAGAAGTGATTCAATATGAATACCCACAAGGCTTCTCTAGTCTATTTTCTGTGAAAGCTCAATCGTTGTTAGGTGGAGACGCGGAGTCACAATTGATTGGCCGTTTACTTTCGGATTATAACGCACCTCGTATGATGTATTTATACGGTGAGAAGTGAGGAGGAATAGTAAATGACTGATCGATATGATCCGAATGAACATGAATCATCAATTAAGGAAGCAGTGAATCCTGTTTCACCGAATCCAAAATATACAGTTCAGAATAGTGAAGAGTTTATCCTGAAACCTGCTGGCTTTTGGATTCGATTCTGGGCATATTTAATAGATTTACTTGTCATTTCATCCGTTACTTCAATTGTCATTTATCCGTTGTTCCGTATATTCGGATGGGATGTTCAAGGGACAACATGGTATGCACCGATAGGGTTCATCACAGGGTTTATTTTCTATTTATATTTCGTACTAATGATGAAGTTTTTCCAGCAAACTGTAGGCAAAATGATTTTTGGGTTGCGCGTCATCGCATTGCAAAGCGAATCACTGTCTTTAAGCACCATTTTGTTCAGGGAATGGATTGGCCGCTTTTTCTCGGCAACAATCTTGCCATTGTACTGGGTAGTCGGTTTTACACCTAAAAAACAGGGGTTGCATGACTTCATAGCAGATACGATGGTTATCCACGAGCAAACGTATGAAAAGAAGGTTATCACTACTTACCAGCCTGTTTCCGAATCAAGTCAGTTGCAACCGCCAAATGCATTCTAGTAAGATGTAGGAGTATGAAGGAAAGGGAGGCGTTATCATGGCACAAATTACATTTAAGCAAAAACCCGTAACATTACTTGGCAAAGAAGTAACAGTAGGTGACACGGCGCCAAATTTCACAGTATTAGCTAACGATCTTAGCCCGGTTACATTGGAAGATTCAAAAGGGAAAACAAGATTAATCAGTGTGGTACCATCTTTGGACACAGGTACATGTGATACACAGACGCGTAAATTCAACGAAAGCGCTGCTGAACTTGGAGACGATGTTGTCATTCTGACGATCTCGAATGATTTGCCATTCGCTCAAAAACGCTGGTGTGCAGCTGCTGGAATTGATTCAGTACAAACACTTTCCGATCACCGTGATTTATCGTTTGGTGAAGCATATGGAGTGGCAATAAAAGAATTAAGATTGTTGGCACGTTCAATCTTTGTAGTAGATAGCAATGACAAAGTTACATATGTTGAGTATGTTTCTGAAGCAACTGAACATCCTGATTATGAAAAAGCAATCGCCGCTGTTAAAGCAGCACAAAAGTAAAATCCAGAAACCCACTCGACTATAGAGTGGGTTTCCCATTTGCTCAAAAAAATATTATTATTTTGCGCCAGCATACGTGCAAGATATGTTTGTCTAAAAGGAGAACTTCATGAACAGTTCGATGGAACAGTTATTTACATTTATCGATGAACATGCAAAAAAAATGCAAACAACAGAAGACTTAACGTATATTGAAGGTGTTTTGGAATCGACAGAAATGTGGTTGGATGGTGATATAGAACCGAAAATCCCGACCCTCCAAAAAGAAGATATCCGAAAAGCGATTCAACTTGCTATTTTAAAAGGCATGAAAGAACATGTTCAGGCACATCATCAAATGACCCCTGATTCGCTTGGTCTGCTTGTTGGCTATTTCGTAGATCAATTGACGAAGGATAAACAGCAAGTCTCGATTTTGGATCCAGCGGCAGGAACGGGCAATTTATTATTTACTGTAATGAACTTTTTGCAGGATAAAGCCACAGCCACTGCTGTCGAAATAGATGATATGTTGATTCGTCTTGCAGCATCTACTGGTGACTTGTTGCAGCAACCTGTAACTCTATACCGACAAGATGCGTTACAACCTTTATTGATTGATCCATCCGATGTTGTCATAAGTGATTTGCCGGTGGGTTACTATCCCGATGATAAAACTGCTGCGGGTTATGAGTTGAAAGCGAAGGAAGGCATGTCTTTTGCACATCACTTAATGATCGAACAATCTATCAGACACACGGTTGACGGTGGATACTTAGTATTCCTTGTCCCTCAAGGGATTTTTGAATCACCACAAGCGAAAGAACTTCACGCTTATTTTGCCAACCATGCTTGGATTAAGGCAGTTGTGCAATTACCTGTGAACTTATTCAAAAATGAAGCTCATGCAAAGAGTCTATTGGTGCTCCAAAAGAAATCTGCTGACTTGAAACAGCCAAAAGAAGTGTTACTGGCAAAAGTTCCAAATATGTCAAATAAAGAAGCCATGGCTTTGTTCTTCGAAAAAGTTAAAATGTGGCATCAAGAAAATACGAACTGATAGTTGTTCGCCTCTTTTTTCACCTGTACAATGACTGTATAAGTGGAAAAGGGGCGTTTTTTTATGACTAATATATTGGCAATCAATGCTGGAAGCTCATCGTTAAAATTCCAATTGCTTCAGATGCCTGAAGAACATGTTGTGGCTAAAGGATTAATCGAGCGTATCGGATTGAAAGAACCTATCTTTTCCATGACAACGAATGGGCAGAAAGTCGAATTCATCGAAAAGATTACAAATCACCAGGACGCAGTTCAATTACTCCTGCACCATCTGATAGAACAGAAAGCAGTGAATTCGCTACAGGATATCGACGGCATCGGACATCGATTGGTACATGGTGGTGAAGAGTATAGCGATTCCGTATTAATTGATGATGAAGCCCTTATAGCATTTGAAAGACTATCGGATTTGGCACCACTCCATAATCCTGCAAACATTGCCGGAATCATCGAATTTAAAAAAGCATTACCGCATGTGCCTGCCGTGGCAGTTTTTGATACCGCATTTCATCAGACCATGCCTGAAAGTTCCTTTTTATATTCTATTCCTTACGATTACTATAAGAAATACGGTATCAGGAAATATGGCTTTCACGGAACTTCGCACAAATATGTAACAGGACGAGCTGCAGAATTGCTGAATCGTCCAAAAGAGACCATTCGACTGATATCCTGCCATTTAGGTAACGGAGCCAGTATCGCGGCAATCGATGGGGGACGCTCGATCGATACATCAATGGGGTTCACACCTCTAGCGGGTGTCACGATGGGGACCCGTTCAGGGAATCTGGATCCAGCGCTTATACCTTTCTTGATGGAAAAGACCGAAAAAAGTGCAGAAGAAGTATTGGATGTCTTGAACAAAAAGTCTGGAATGCTTGGTGTATCAGGATTTTCAAGTGATTTGCGCGACATAGAAATGGAAGCTTCGAAAAATAATCCGCGTGCTCAATTGGCTCTCGACGTGTTTGCAAACCGCATTCATAAATATATCGGTTCCTACGCAGCCCGCATGAATGGAGTCGACGCCATCATTTTCACGGCAGGCATCGGAGAAAACAGTGAAATAATCCGTGCAAAAGTATTGGCGGGTCTTCAATTCATGGGCGTCTACATGGATCCAGACTTGAACAAAATTCGCGGAAAAGAAGCATTTATCAGCTTCCCACATTCCCCGGTAAAAGTCATTGTCATCCCGACGAACGAAGAAGTGATGATTGCAAGGGATACAGTGAGATTGTCTGGTTTACAAGGTTTTTGACACGCTAAACTGAAACTTCGAGGCACCATAACCGAACAACGGAAAGATCGAAGCAAAGTAATGCTGACGCTTACTAGGTTGCATGTGAATATCGATATTCCACAGCTACGCTTTCCGCGGGCTTGCGCCGAACTAACTCAAACTGATCGTTCGAGTGGATTTCGACACTTCGCTTTTCCCGCTGGAGTCTCCGCTGTTTTGCTCCATATTTCGGAAGAAATCAACTGTGATAAAAGACTTTATACGGAATGAGACAGAGGAATTAAGAGGTATATAGTTTTGAATTATTTTAGTTTTAGGCTACGTGAGGTTGGCTGGTATGAATAAGTAAAACGTTTCGTCTCATCTCATAACCATGGGGACTAGTGTTTGAGACGAGTTTGATTGATAAATGGTGAGGTTTGAACGATAAATCCTCAGGTTGATCGATAAATGTTCGATTCTGATTGATAAACTACTCAGTTTGATTGATAAATTTTTCACAATCTCAAATCAATAATAAAAAAAACCCAAAGACTCCTGCAAAGAGCCTTTGGGTTCTATTGGTTAATCATGTTCTTCAGTACGAACGACGAGTACGTCACATTTTGCTGCCCGAACGATATGTCCAGAAACGCTGCCGATTAGGAAACGTTCAACTGTGCTCAAGCCAGTCGCTCCACAAATGATAAGGTCTGCTTCCACTTTGGCTGCAACTTCTCTTGCAATCAATGTTTTAGGAGAACCGTAATCAACAAACACATTTACTTTTGTCACGCCAGCCGCTTCTGCTTGCTTCTTATAATTGCCAAGTAGGTCTTCCGCAAATGATTGTGCACGGTCTGCGATGGAACGGTCATAAGCTTCGATTGCAGCAAATGAGCGTGTATCAATAACATTAACGAGATTCAGTGTGGCGTTATTGCGTTGTGCAACTCCAATTGATTTTTTGAAAGCCCATTCCGCTTCTTTGGAACCATCCACTGCAACTAAGATGTGATTGTATGAAAGTGTCATGTTAAATCCTCCTTCAAATTTGTCTGTCGTTAATATAGTTCTTTAAAGGAGGTGTAATTCCTGCTTTTTAACGAAAGATCTTCGACAAGTATCGTCTATTTTGTGACAAATGATTTATTAAGAACAAGATAAACAAATGGAACTGATTACAAAAGCCATCATGCCAGGTGAGGTTCTTTAGGAATGAGCAAGTGTGGGACAACCTCAAGTCCATATTGTTCAAAATTGCCAATATTTATCCGTGCCATATTTCTTTTACACCGTCTTCCTTTTTTCTGATTAGTCCAATAATATATAATTGAAATGTTTTTGAAGCAAATTTCAATTATATCTGATAGAWTGGATTTGCTTTCATCAGTTTTAAAAATGTCGATTCATTCGACTTATTAACATTACTCATTTTACATAAATGACTTAGGAGGGTTTTTCAATGAGAATTGGAGTGCCAACAGAAATAAAAAATAATGAAAACCGCGTAGCAATGACGCCTGCAGGTGTTGTTAACTTATCTGTTTTCGGTCATGAAGTATTTATCGAAGCAGGAGCTGGACTTGGTTCTGGATTTACAGATGAAGCTTACTCAGATGCAGGGGCAACAATTGTTGCAACCGCAACCGAAGCTTGGTCTCAAGATATGGTCATGAAAGTAAAAGAACCAATTGCTTCTGAATATGGTTACTTCCGTGAAGGGTTAATCTTGTTCACGTACTTACATTTAGCACCTGAACCTGAATTGACTCAAGCTTTGGTCGATAATAAAGTAGTTGGAATTGCATACGAAACTGTTCAACTTCCAAACAACTCATTGCCATTGTTAACACCAATGAGTGAAGTGGCTGGTCGCATGTCCACTCAAATTGGTGCTCAATTCTTAGAAAAAATCCATGGTGGTATGGGAATTTTATTAGGTGGAGTACCTGGTGTATCCCGTGGTAAAGTAACAATCATCGGTGGCGGTATTGCAGGAACAAACGCTGCACGTGTAGCTATCGGAATGGGCGCAGATGTGACAATCATCGATTTAAGTCCAGATCGCCTTCGCCAACTGGAAGACTTATTCGGTCGTGATGTACAAACATTAATCTCAAATCCATTCAACATTGCGGAATCAGTTAAAGATTCTGATCTTGTAATTGGAGCTGTATTAATTCCAGGGGCTAAAGCTCCGAAACTTGTAACAGAAGAAATGATCAAATCAATGAAACCTGGTTCAGTTGTAGTCGACATTGCTATTGACCAAGGCGGAATTTTTGAAAGTTCTGACCGTATTACAACGCATGACCAACCAACTTATGAAAAACATGGTGTAGTTCATTACGCAGTTGCGAATATGCCGGGTGCAGTTCCACGTACATCTACAATGGCTTTGACGAACGTAACAGTTCCTTATGCTGTTCAAATTGCAAACAAAGGTTATGTACAAGCTAGTTTAGATAACAGTGCGCTTCTAAAAGGTATTAACACACTTGAAGGACATGTAACTTATCAAGCAGTTGCTGACGCACAAGGACTTCCATACGTTGCCGTTGAACAACTATTAAATAAATAAGATGAAGCCCCTTTTAGCTGCAAAGTGAGAAGGGGCTTTTTTGTGGGCTATGTTAATTGTTGCTGTTGATATTCCGAAAAACAGCTACGCTTTCCTAGTGTGATGTTCAAGACTATTTTGCTCCTGCGGTTACTCGTCGCAGTGATGCTCCATATCTATTACTGTTCTCTTTGGTGAGTGTAGTGGAAGGCGGCGAAATCATGTGCTCCTGCGATTACTCGTCGGAAGATATTGGCCATTCGTCCAAATTGGAAAAGAATTCAACAATATAGTTTAACAGAGCCTTTTTGAAAAAATGATTTATTGCACCGCATCTATATAGTTGTTTCTTGATTTCATTCCAACATAAAAGACCTGTATCGCTCAAAAAGCGATACAGGTCTTTTATGTTTTATATAAGTATTTATGCTGTCGGAATGATAACCAATTCTTTCGGGTACTTCGTAAGGACTTCGACGCCATCTTTAGTGACAACAACATCATCTTCTATACGAACGCCCGTGATATTCGGATCATAGATTCCAGGTTCAATTGTGAAGACCATGCCTTCGATCAATTCCATTTCATTATTTCCTGTTACAGAAGGGAATTCATGTACAGAAATTCCTAGACCATGTCCGAGGCGATGGGTAAAGAATTCACCGTATCCTGCTTCCGTAATCACGTCACGTGCAATCTTATCTAGATCCATCGCACGAACACCTGGTTTTACAGCATCCACTGCATCTTGCTCTGCTTTTCTTACAGTTTCATACACTTCTTTTTGAGCGTCAGATGGCTCGCCGAAAGATACAGTACGGGTAATATCTGAACAGTATCCTTTGTAAATGACGCCTAAATCAAACAGGACGAAATCACCTTTTTGAATTTTACGGTCACCTGGTTTACCGTGTGGTGACGCGGTTTTTGGACCACTCAATACCATCGTATCAAATGACATATGGGAAATTCCTTTTTTCTTCATTGCCAGTTCAATCGCTGTCAGAATTTCAAGCTCCGTTTTGCCTTCAGCAATTTCGCTGACACCCACTTCGATTGCATAATCTGCATAAGCAGCTGCTTGACGTAAGATTTCCAATTCTTTTTCATCCTTGACCACTCGCATGGCATTCAACTGGTCGTCCAATCGCGTAAACGATGCTTGAGGGAACAGTTCCTGAAGTGCTTCCAAACGTTCAACCGTCATATGCGATTTTTCAATGGCAAGTTGGGAGATTGTGATTCCTTTCTTTTCGATGGCTTCTTTTAATAGTTGCCAAGGATTGTCTGTATCCTGATGGCCTACTGTATCAAAAGACCWACCTGCTGCTTTTGCGTCAGGCACTTCCATTTTAGGACAAATCATCAACGGTTCTGCATTTTGGAATACCACAACACCCAACAAACGTTCATGGGGATTGCTGTGGAAACCCGATACGTAAAATACGTTGTCGGGTGTTGTAATAAATGCAGCGTCTATATTATTTTGTTTTAAATACGAAGAGATTTGATTGATTTTGCTCATATAAGCACTCCTTTATAACTTTATCTCCTCTAGCATATCAAAAAAAAGGAGATTCGACATTTTTATCGTATACTTATCAAATAGCAAAATAAAGGAGGTTCAAACTTATGTATGTATCATTTCACGGACATTCAGTTGTCAAAATAAAAACGGGTGATTATACGATATTGATTGACCCATTTATTACAGGAAACGACTTGACTGATTTAATAGCAGAAAATGAAAAGCCAAATGTCATTTTATTGACGCACGGTCATAATGATCATGTAGGGGACACGGTAGCGATTGCAAAAGCGAATGACACATTAGTTGTTGCTCCATTTGAACTTGCAGAGTACTTGTCTTGGCAAGGTGTGAAAACACATGCAATGCATATTGGAGGAGCAAGACAATTTGAATTCGGGAAAGTTAAATTTACTCAGGCTTTCCATGGGTCATCCTATGAAACGGAAAATCAAGAAATTATTTATACCGGAATGCCAGCAGGAATTTTATTTATGGCTGAAGGGAAAACGGTCTACCATGCAGGAGATACTGCATTATTTGGTGATATGAAATTGATTGGTGAAAGACATCCTATTGATTTGGCGTTTTTACCAATAGGCGACAACTTCACGATGGGTATTGATGACGCAGCCTATGCGGTCGAGTTATTGAAACCAAAAGCTGTCGTGCCGATTCACTTTAATACGTTCCCGCCAATCAAACAAGATCCTCAAGACTTTAAGGCAGCTGTCAAAGATGCCATGGTCCATATCCTGAATGCTGGGGACGGAGTAGAATTGTAATCCAAAACACGGAAGTCACTGACTTCCTGTGTTTTTTTATTTAATTAAAAAGACGGCTTTGTGATACACTAAGAACAGAACGATTGTTTGGGAAATAGGTGAATTCATGGCTACAAAACACGAACAAATATTACAATATATTGAGTCTTTACCCGTGGGAGATAAAATCTCAGTAAGACGAATAGCAAAAGAACTTCAGGTGAGTGAAGGTACTGCAT
>NZ_JBFUJC010000096.1:0-9547 GCF_056401595.1 Paenisporosarcina sp. P4_E4_2
GGCCTGACACCGCTTAAATTGACATTAGCAGGTTCCGCCATTACCGCTTTATTTGCTTCCTTTACACAAGGACTATTGGTATTAAATGAGACTGCACTTGATCAAGTATTATTTTGGCTTGCCGGTTCCGTGGCAAATCGACCAATCGAATTGCTAATCACTGCATTGCCCTATATGGCTATCGCTTTGGCAGCAACTTTCTTGCGTGCCAAAGAACTTAATGTATTGAGTATTGGAGACGATGTGGCAGTCGGGCTTGGTCAACGGACTATTTGGATTAAATTTTTCTTTGGTGCTTGTGCTGTGGTTTTGGCAGGGTGCGCCGTTGCTGTCGCTGGGCCTATTGGCTTTGTCGGCATTATTATTCCCCATTTAATCCGTTCTTTAGTCGGACTTGACCATCGCTGGATTCTTCCTTATTCAGCCATAGGGGGAGCCATACTTCTATTGTTGGCGGATATAGGAAGTCGCTATGTACTCATGCCTCAGGAACTACCAGTTGGTGTCATGACGGCTCTAATTGGTGTGCCGTTCTTTATTTTTGTGGCTCGCAGAAAGCTGGGGATTTAACAAATGAAAATTTTCAATCGAATAGATTTTACACGTCATCCTGTGATTGCCACTATCCTTGTGTTTGCTGCAGTTATTATGGTAATGCTGCTTTCTGCGGGGTCTGGGGAATTCCCACTATCTCCGAGCAAAGTACTTGCTGCTTTATTCGGTTATGGAGAAGAGTTCGACCGCATCATATTGATAGATTTTAGATTACCTCGTATTATGATGGCCCTTTTTGTAGGTATGGCACTGGCAGTATCTGGCGCAATCCTGCAGGGCATCACGAAAAACCCACTGGCATCTCCTGATTTAATAGGAGTAACAGCCGGAGCTTCATTCGCTGTAGTTTTATTTCTATCTCTATTTTCAGATGAAAATAATGCCCTCACCGTCAGTATTCAGTGGTTACCCTTATTCGCCTTTTTAGGTGCTACGCTAACCGCACTGATTGTCTTTGCACTATCATGGAAAAACGGCATCGCGCCGTTCCGACTTCTTTTGATCGGGATTGCAGTTGCTGCTTTTATGCAAGCAGGGACAACCATCTGGATTTTGATGGGTCCTATTTATCAAGCTAGTCAAGCAACGATTTGGACTACAGGCAGTATTTATGGAGCCAATTGGTCTCAAGTTTCGGTGTTGATGCCATGGGCTCTTTTATTGATATTGATTTCTCTCTTACTTCGTCGACAAATGAACATTTTGGAACTCGGCGATGATATTGCAACGGGGGTAGGGTCGAAGGTTAACCGAAATCGAGTCGTTTTGTTACTGATAAGTACCGGATTGACCGGTGTGGCAGTTGCGTTTGCTGGAGGAATCGGATTTGTTGGATTGCTTGCTCCCCATATTGCCAGAAGAATCGTGGGACCTAAATTTCAGTCGATGGTGTTATTTTCAGCGGGTGTTGGCGCATTGCTTGTCCTCATTGCAGACTGGATTGCACGTGTTGCATTTGCCCCAATTGAAGTGCCCGCAGGTGTTTGGACTGCAGCTGTAGGTGCACCGTATTTCATTTTCTTATTAATGACCCAACGGAAAAAAGGTAGCGCATAATGAAGAACCTCATAACGAAAGACCTGGCATCCAGTTTCCGATGGCATATGGACGAAGACGCATTGTATACACTGACCTTTGATCAATTATTTGATTCACAAGTCCGTGAGCACCTTTTTTCACGTTTAATGAGTGAATATGGAAGTCCTTCAAGAGGGCATGCCGCTTCGATGACAGCAAAACGAATCGGTTATATGGCAGCTCTCATGATTTATGCCCGTATTAAATATGGGGTTGTAGTTGAGGCAAACGAATGCCGATTTATTACCATTGAGGATAATTCCAAAAATTCTAGTTGGCTGCCAGTTTATTCGTTTCCAATCAATACTACTGAACCACTTCATACAACCGTTCAGTGGATTTCAAAAAATCTATATGCATCTTTATTGGTTCCGATGGTTGAGATGCTTGCAAAAGAAAAAGGCATTTCCCGTGTCGTATTGTTCGAAAATATCTTTACCTATGTAAAATGGATTTTGGAAACCGTACTCAAAGATCACGATACATTTCAGCGGTTAATCGATTTACCAGCCGAGGAATACGGGATGAGCAAACAACATCCCATCTCTTTATACGCATGTCATCAAGGGACAACACGCAAAACATGTTGTCTGTATTACCAAACGGAAGGTGCCAGCAAACCGTGTAAAAGCTGTCCACTGTAAATACCAAAAAAGCTTGGGCATTTTTCTGTCCAGGCTTTTTTCGTTCTAAGTTGCTTTTCATACGTCAATGTTGTGTTTTCAGAAGAAATGTCCGATATCCTATCGTCCCATGTCATTGCATAAAAAAAGATGAGTACAAGACTCATCTTTTCTAACACTATTAATCTAAGATTTTAATTTTGACTGTTTTACGACCCCAAGTTACTGCATCTTGCTCTTTAGCCATGAACAGATCAATAGTTTGACCTTTAATTGCACCACCAGTATCGCCGGCGATTGCTTCCCCATAACCTTCAACCCATACACGTGATCCCAATGGAATGACAGATGGATCTACCGCGATAACTTTTTGGTTCGGATTTGCACGCAAGTCAATACCCGTTGCTGTAGTACCAGAACATCCCGAGCAATAAGCGGTGTATGCTGTTGCTGTTACTGTCATCTCTTTAACTGAAGCTGAAGTTTGTACGGCAGCTGGTGCCGGAGCAGATGCTTTAGCAGTTGATTGAGATTGAGCTGGAGCTTTTGCTTTATTAGAAGCAGGTTTAGCCGTTGTATGCGCAGAAGCAACTTTTGTTCCTTCCAATACTAACTGGTCACCTGGGAAGATTAAATCACCAGAAATATTATTCCAAGTTTTTAATTCCTTAACTGTTAAGTTGTGCTTTTTAGCGATTTTGAAAAGTGAATCACCTTTTACAACAACATGTTTGTTTACTTTGTCTGCTACTATAAGTTCATCTGATGGATATATAAGAGTAGACTCTAAGTCGTTCCAATCTTGTAAATCTTGTACGCTAACATTGTTGTCCTGGGAAATAGACCACAATGTATCTCCTGATTGTACCGTATGGACGCTAGATGCAGATGCTTGTGCTGCCGTCCCTACTGATAGTGCTGCAATTGCAGTTAGTGCAACGATTTGCTTTTTCATAAATGAATTTCCTCCTTTTCACTAACGAAAACAAGCATACCACCCCCGCATTGCAGATCAATTGCAAAGCCGTGTGTAGAAGTTATCAATTGCGTGACAGGATTCGACACCTTGTTATATTTGTAATATATACGTTTATGTCCATATTTTATGGATAACATCCAACATCATCTATTTTTTCTTAAAAATACGTTTTCACATAAAGTCTCTGTAAAAATTGCGATTTCCTTCTATATAAAGAAAAAACATCTTTCCATGTGGAAAGATGTTCAGACTGTAGACAAACAATAATATGAGTATATACCTGTTTACTATTGAAAAAGATCGGATGCAAGAAAATGTTGATTTCCATTGCGGCGGGCACGGCTTCAGTCTCCTCGTCATTAGAAAAACCGGTGCTCCTGCATCGCTTTGCTAGCTTCGTCGCAAACGAATAGTGCAAACTTACATTTGCACTATTCGTTTCCTGCTATTTTCGTTAAATTCCTTTACACTGAAAAAAACAACATCAAGGAGGAAGTTCATCATGGCACTTCATTCATTTCATTTAACCGCAAATTGGCCCGGTCTCCGTAATGACGTAGGCACTATTGATACCGCAAACTTACATACCGTAGTTTCGATTCCACCAGAAATGGATGGACCAGGTATTGGAACAAATCCCGATGAAATGTTATTGGGTGCAGCCGCTACTTGCTACATTATTACACTCGCAGCTATGCTCGAACGAAGCAATATTGAAAAAGAAAGTTTGACGATGACGTCTGAAGGCATCGTTGATATTACAAATGGAATCATCACATATAAAAAAATCATTCATCGTCCCCATCTTATTTTATGTTCCGAAAAGGATTTGGATTTAGCTCGGAAACTGTCGCAGAAAGCCGAAAGCTCATGTATGATCAGTCGAGCATTAAAAGGAAATGTGGAAATCGAATTAGAAGCAAACCTGGAAGTTAATTAAACTCTATTAGAGAAGAGGGATCAGATGGATTTACAGTTACAAGATAAAATTGTTCTCGTGACCGCATCGAGTAAAGGTTTGGGAAAAGCAACGGCTTTGGAATTTGCAAAAGAAGGCGCAACCGTCCTATTATCGAGCCGTAATGTAGAGACATTGGATAGCACTGTTAAAGAAATCCAGCAGCTGACAAATAATCCGAAAGTCTATTACAAGAAATGTGACATGTCTTCTGTAGAAGACCTACATGCTCTTTTTTCATGGGTATCAAAAGAATTCAATGGTGTGGATATTTTAGTTAACAATACAGGTGGACCAACAGCTGGAGGATTCAAAGATGTAACAGACTCGGATTGGATGGCGGCATTTGAGAAAAACTTACTGAGTTATATCCGTACGACTCGTGCTGTTTTGCCTCACATGCAATCAAATGATTTTGGACGCATCATCAATATTGCTTCTTCTTCAACAAAAGAAGTGATTGATGGATTGATTCTCTCCAATACGTTCCGTTCCGGAATGGTCGGAATGACGAAAAGTCTGGCCCGTGAATATGCAAAGTATAATATTTTAGTGAACACGATTGGTCCTGGACGCATCGCTACTGACCGTGTGGCAGAACTTGACCATCTGGCAGCCAGTCGCCAGAATGTCTCTATAGAAGACATTGTCAAATACAGTGAGAGTCTTATTCCTATGGGKCGTTATGGACAGCCAGAGGAATTTGCCAAAATCGTATTATTCTTGTCTTCCCCCTTAAATACATATTTGACTGGTCAATCTCTGGTGATTGACGGCGGTATGTTAAAAGCGTTATAACTTTTCGCACCAGTCTTTCATGGATTGGTGCTTTTTTCAATTAATAAAAAAAATCCATTCTCTGAATAGAACGGAAGGATGACAAGAATTTTATGATAGACCCTTTCCGCCTAGTGGGGAAAACGTATTCATCGTATTCATTCCCTTAATAAGAGGGCGGCCTTTTTGTATCAACATTTTTACTGCATCAAGTGATAGAGAAGCTTTATGTGCTTCTGCGTTTTGCCAAACTTCAGTAACCCAAATCCCATCTGGTACTTCTTCTTTTACACTAACGATATAAAGCTCACATTCTTCCAGTGTGTTCATCGCCTCTGCAGCTTCCAACAATATACCGACCAATTCATCACGTTTACCTTCAATGGTCGTGATTTCTCCAAACATACCAAATCTGCTCATCATATTCTCCTTTACATACCAACCGGATATTGAGGTAATTTCAGGTGGAATGTGGTTCCTTGATCAATCACACTGTTCACAGTCATTTGTCCACCGTGATCATTAATTGTGGTAAATACTTGTGTTAACCCTAAGCCAGTGCCATCACTTTTACTTGAATAGAAAGGAGTTCCAAGCAAGTTTAGTTTATCTTTCGGAATACCCACTCCCGTATCACTGATTTTCACATGGACTAGGTCATCTTGAAAGTAATGCTCTATTCTGAGCTTTCCTTTTGATGGCATCGATTCGATTGCATTTTTTATCAAATTAAAAAACGCTTTCAAATATAGATTTTTCTTGCCATAAATATGTTTCCTACAATTCCTTATATCCATTTCAAGTTCTATATTATATAGCTTGTCCTGAAATAAGAAGACGATTGAATTCAACTCTTTACATATGTCGATCTCGACTAGCTGTTCTTCGTAAAGGTTCGGCCTAGATACTTGAAGTAAATTTTGCAATGTGTCGATGGCCTTCTCTAGTTCGCTTTCCATCGTGAATAAATAAGGATGTGAATTATGTTCTTTCAATAATTGCAGGAAACCTTTTACTGATGTAAGAGGATTTTTTACTTCATGTGCGATTCCAGCAGCAATCTGCCCAATTGAAGCCAATTTTTGTCGGTCATTTAACATTTTTTCAGTTTCTTTTCGAACTGTGATATCCCGCAATACGGTTTGAACGGCTCTTCTGTCACCGAATTGTACCGGATGACAGTATAGCTCGACATCGACCAGCGTCCCATCAAAACGCGTAATTGTTTGTTCGATCATGCGAGTCGGTTCATTTCCAATCATGGTTTTTTGAATTTTTTCCCGAATCATGTCCTTCATGTCGTCCTGAAAAATGTTTAAGAAATCCTTGCCAATGAACTCATCTTTTGAACCTCTTAGAAAATTCGAGCCGGATTGGTTAATATAAAGAACTTCTTGATTAACATGAATAATGATGGTTTCTACAGAGTATTCAATTATCTGACTGTACATTATTTCGCTATTTACTTTCGATTCCATAGACTCTAACACTTGATTCATGATTCGGCTCCATTCTACATTGGACTGGGCAAATATGTGAAGGATATCTAAAAAAACCGTTACAAATTGATAGTTACTCCAATGAAATATCTAATTAATATGAATTTTCTCTTAATTATATATATTGTAACTGATAATTTCATGAATGAAAACATATATTTACCATTTTTAATGAAAATATCAATGATTTTTAAGAGTTTCATCTAAAATAATTAGTATTATGTTCTTCATTGCAAAAAAAATCATATTTTCTTCTCGATTTTTCTATCTTTTTACCTAGCATAAAAAATTCTATTATTACTTAATAGAAATCCAAAATCTTCTCTTCATCACGCCTTCTTCCGTGATGAATAAATCGTCCTCTATTCCTCCGTTATTCATAATCACTTTAGCAGAACCTACATTGTCTTCATCACAGGTGATTAGAACTTGATCAATCTGTAGCTCTTTACATTTTGTTAAAACTTCTTTTAACAAGTAGGTTGCGTACCCTTTTACGTTCACTTGGAAGAATACCATATCCGATATGTCCTCCGATATTCCGCAAAAATTCGTTCAGTTCATGACGAATATCAACCATGCCGATTATTTGATCTTTACCGTCTATTAAAAAATAATGGGAACTTGGAACCCATGGATGTTCTCCCTTCGCACGTAAGTCCAATGCGAATAAAAACTCTTCATATGTATCAAATCCCGATAAATCCATACTACTCGGAACCATTCGATCGGAACCCCACTTCACCATGAAATTTTCATGTTGTTGTTTCCACTCAAGTGATGGTTTGACTAATCTCGTTCATGTTCCTCCAAATCAATTAAACGTTTAATCAAAAAAATAGTTACAGATACTTTTCAGGATAATTTAAATATTCTCATTTCTCTCATTATATGTGAAAAGCACCACTTTTGAATAGAGTCCAATTTGTTTGCGATTGAACAAAATAAAAACGAGGATTCTCTAGGAATCCTCGCGTGCATTTATTTTTTGTAAAAGTTTTTTTGATCGCTTTTCACTGCATCCTGCGGTGAATCAGAAGAACCGAAATTCTTAACATCATCAAAGCTATCTTCGTAATCTCGGACGCCACCTGTATCTTTTATTGGGTGTTCCGTCGAAGAACCAAGAATGTCTTCTTCCGGTGGTCTACCATCCGTGCCAAAATCATGATTTGCATGTTCAATGCACGTACGTGCAGTCGGCAATGCTTCCAGTCGTTCAAACGGAATATCTTCCCCACATACGGTGCAAATACCATATGTTCCATTTTCGATAGCCTGCAAAGCTGATTCTATTTGTTCGACTTCCTCTTCTTTATGGTGTTCAATTGCCATTTCTGTATTTTGATCAGTTAAATCCGTCGCGTTATCAGCCGGATGATTATCATAATTGGATAACTCCGTTGTTTCTAAATGATGGTCTTCATGAAGACGGTTTTTCACATCTTCCAGATCTTGAGTAAGTTGGACTTTTAGTTGTTTCAATTGTTGATCATTCATAAATAGTTCCTCCAAGTTCTTTTCGCTTTCCCTATCTATTTCCTTTATTGTGGAAATCAAACCTTCTTTTGAAATTTTGAATGAAAGGCGTATGATTATAGAAGAAAACTGGAGGAGGAATTCGCCTTGTCTAAAAATCCTTATTTACTTGTTACCGGAGGCGTTTTTGCTTTGTTTATTGCCATGAGTATCGGCCGCTTTGCCTACACGCCAATTCTACCTTTTATGCAACATGAAAGTGGCTTCTCTACCCGATTTGCCGGATATTTGGCATCATGTAATTATGCTGGTTATTTGGTAGGTGCCGTGATTGCAAGCGTCGTTCCTTTAAAGCGCAACCGGGCCATTTTTTTGCGTATTTCTATTGTCATCAGTATTTTATTAACGTTAGTCATGGGACTTACATATAATCATACCGCATGGATGGTCTGGCGATTCCTGTCCGGCATTACAAGTGCACTCGTCTTCGTCCTTGCTTCCAGTTTGATATTGGATCAGTTGGCCAAACAAAGTAAACTCGGTCTGGTCGGTGTCATGTATGGAGGGGTTGGTCTAGGAATTTTCGTATCAGGCATGCTTGTTCCACTATTAATAAACAAGTTTCAGTATGAAGGTGCCTGGATAGGACTTGCGTGTTTGGCAGCAGTATTAAGTATCGTAGTCTTCTCAACTGTTAAAGAAGACCACGCTGAACCGGCTATTAGTTCAGCTGTGAACATCTCAACCCCATCCAAAACACCAAAATGGCTACTATGGTTACTCGTAGCGTATGGGTTGGAAGGATTAGGTTATATCGTAACAGGCACATTTATTGTAGCCATCGCAGAAATGACTCCCGCTTTCAGTGGAAACGCTACAAGTGTCTGGGTATTAGTCGGTTTGGCTGCAATTCCTTCGTGTATCATATGGGCTTATTTTGGCAGTAAATTTGGCTACATGTTGTCACTGATGATTTTATTGATTATCCAGTCAATTGGTATCGCTTTGCCAGCCCTGTCTGAATCTTCTACAAGCTTTTATGTGAGTGCTATTTTATTTGGAGCTACTTTTATGGGGGTTACCACTCTTGCCACAGCATATGCTCGTAACAAAAATCCCCATGGCAGTGCGAGAGTTATCGCAATCATGACCACTATTTATGCACTGGGACAAATGTTCGGTCCCTCTATAGCAGGAGTTTTAACTGCCGAGACCGAAAGTTATGCATTAGCAATTTCTTGTGCAGCATCTGTAGTGTTTATCGGTGCACTCTTCTTATTGCCTTTAATCAAGCATGAAAGGTTGGAAACTAAAAATGATGTTAATTAAACAAATCGACCATATTCAATTGGCTGCTCCAATAGGAAGTGAAGAGACAGCACRCTCTTTTTATCGGGACGTTCTTTCTTTAGAAGAAGTCGAAAAGCCTGAAAGCCTGAAACAGAATGGCGGAGTTTGGTTTTCAAATGGGAGTGTTCATATTCATATAGGCGTAGAACAATCTTTTGTTCCTGCAAAAAAAGCGCATCCTGCATTCGAAGTAAGTGAACTCGAAGCATTGGCAGATCATATTCGCAGTAAAGGCATATCGGTCCTGACG
>NZ_JBFUJC010000097.1:0-9535 GCF_056401595.1 Paenisporosarcina sp. P4_E4_2
AATCAAGAATGCCGCTGTATTCGGTGTGATTGCTGATTTTAACGATTCAATGTCTCCGTAAGGAATCAAATTGATACCTGGAAGCATTGGTCCGAAGCCACGTTTGTAATCAGGATCTGAAGATAAAGAAACTGCCGCCATCGTACGTCCGTGGAAGTTTCCGTTACAAGCAATGACTTCTGCTTGGTTTTCAGCAATTCCTTTTACATCATAAGCCCATCGACGAGCTGCCTTAATAGCTGTTTCAACAGCTTCAGCCCCTGTATTCATAGGAAGTGCCATATCTTTTCCAGATAACTCACAAATCATTTCATACCAAGGTCCTAACTGATCGTTATGGAATGCACGTGACGTCAAAGTTACACGGTCAGCTTGATCTTTAAGCGCTTGTATAATTTTYGGGTGACGATGCCCTTGGTTTACTGCCGAATAAGCAGATAACATATCCATATATTTGTTGCCTTCTGGATCCTTTACCCATACACCTTGTGCTTCAGAAATAACAATCGGAAGTGGATGATAGTTCGGCGCACCAAATTTTTCTGTTTGCGCAATAACGTTTTGTGAAACTGTCATAATGTTTCGCCTCCTCAATTTTCAAAAAAAAGCAGACGCATCTTCTGATGTGCCTGCCTATATTTAATGTCACTTTTCTAACTGTCTAGCTTCGAAGCCCAGCTCGTACCTAAGCTTAGGCCTACAGGATGTAGGTCATGAAGGCGTTGCCGCAGGACGCGGCGTACTTAGCCATCCTTCCGAAACTCAAGCGAAAGCAAGCTTTCGATTCGAGCCTTCTAGCGCCGGTGTCGAGCTACTTTAGGGTTTCTCGCTAGCCGTAATGTCTAGTTCCGCAGGGCAGGCTGCACCTAAGCTTCAAGCCCTCATTCGGAAAAGGTTTCCGATTCGGTCTTTCCAGCGCCGGCGTCAGCCACTCTACGAGCATCCCGCTAGTCGTAATGTCTAGCTTCGAAGCCTAGCTCGCACCTAAGCTTCAGACTCTCAAGCGAAAGCAAGCTTTCGATTCGAGCCTTCCAGCGCCGGTGTCGAGCTAGCACGGGCTTCTACGCTTTTCTTATAACATTTCAGATGTTGTTTTTGCTTGTAAGTGTAAAGTCAGGTAGTCAGGACCGCCTGCTTTAGAGTCTGTACCTGACATGTTGAATCCACCGAATGGTTGGTATCCAACGATAGCGCCAGTACATCCGCGGTTGAAGTACAAGTTACCCACATGGAAGTCTTCACGTGCTTTTTCTTGGTTCATACGGTTGTTTGTAATTACCGCACCAGTTAAGCCGTATTCTGTGTTGTTTGCAATTTCAAGAGCTTCGTCGAAATCTTTAGCTTTACAGATACCTACAACTGGTCCAAAGATTTCTTCTTGCATGATGCGAGCTTTAGGATCTAAGTCAGCGATTACAGTTGGTTGAATGAAGAATCCTTTAGAATCGTCACCAGTACCACCAGAAACTACACGACCTTCACCTTTACCAATTTCGATGTAGCTCATGATTTTTTTGAATGCTGCGCCATCGATAACTGGACCTACGAAATGCTCATCTTGATCTGGAACACCAACTGATAGAGCCTTAGTTAATTCTTCAACGCGGTTTACTACTTGATCGTATACATCTTCAACGATTACCGCGCGTGAACATGCTGAACATTTTTGTCCACTGAAACCGAATGCAGATTTCACGATTGATTGAGCAGCTAATTCTAAATCAGCTTCTTTATCAACAACGATTGTGTCTTTACCGCCCATTTCAGCGATTACACGTTTAATCCAAATTTGACCTTCAGTTAATTTAGAAGAACGTTCGAAGATACGAAGACCAACGTCACGTGAACCAGTGAAACTGATTAAACGTGTGCGTGGGTGATCGACCATGAAGTCCCCAACTTCAGCACCAGAACCTGGAATGAAGTTTACTACTCCTGCAGGCATACCCGCTTCTTCTAATACTTCCATAAATTTATATGCAACAACTGGTGTTGTAGAAGCAGGCTTCAGTAATACCGTGTTACCAGTAACCATTGCCGCAACTGCAGTACCCGCCATGATAGCGAATGGGAAGTTCCAAGGAGAAATAACAACTGCCACACCCATTGGAATGTAGTCATAACGGTTATACTCACCTGGACGGCTTTCAACTGGTTGACCATCTTTCAAACGAAGCATTTGACGACCGTAGTATTCTAGGAAATCGATTGCTTCAGCTGCTTCAACGTCAGCTTCAACCCATGTTTTACCAGCTTCTTTAGAAAGTAATGCAGAGAATTCAAATTTACGACGACGCATAATTGCTGCCGCTTTGAATAATACATCAGCACGAATTTCAGGTTTTACTTTTTTCCATGTATTGAATGTAGCATCAGCGATATCCATAGCTTTAGAAGCTAATTCTTGGTTTGCTTTAGATACAGAACCTACAACTTCAGTTTTGTTAGCTGGATTGTAAGAAACAATTTTGTCTTCAGTTGTAATGCGTTCGCCACCAATGATAAGTGGGAAATCTTGACCCATATAACCTGCTACTGTTTTATAACCATCTTGGATGGCTTTTTTGTTTTCTTCTTTAGTGAAATCTGTAAATGCTTCATGTTTATAAGGAATCATGTGAATCCTCCTACTTTTTATTTTAGTGCAAAAATAATTTGCGCTTTTATTTCGTTTACATCTATAATAATGCAAAAGATTGTTGCGTTTTTCAAGTGATATTTCTTATTTTCGTAAAAAACTTTAGGAGTGAGCCTCCCGTGAACGATAAAGATCTTCAATTATTGCCGTTTTACCGTTTTGCAAGTGATCATATTTCGGTGGGAATCCACGCAATTGACCGGAGTGGGCGGACCATTTTATACAACGAAAAAATGAAAAACATTGAAGGCCTTGATTTACAGGATGTCGCTGACCGCTCCCTTCTTGAATTATTTCAATTCGACCAACAGGAAAGTACCCTTTTGAAAGTTCTGCAAAGCGGCGAACACGTGCTGAATGTCAAACAAACCTATTGGAATCGCAATGGACATGAAATTACAACCATCAACGATACCCATCCTGTTTTTGATAATGGAGAATTAATCGGGGCTGTTGAGCTAGCACGTGACGTTACCACATTGGAACGCTTAGTTTATCAACCTTTGCGCCGATATGGGGAACCCATAACATTTTCAGTAATTACGGCTGTTTCCGAATCGATGAAACACGTTATCTCAACCGCCAAAAAAGCGGCGATGGCACGTTTATCTGTCTTGCTTGTTGGTGAAGCAGGAACCGGAAAAGACTTGGTCGCTGAAGGCATTCATTACGAATTATCGCCACCTTTGTCCCATTTTTATACGTTATATTGCCACAACTCCGATCCGACGATTCTCAATAAATTAAGAGAAGATATGATTACGCTTGAAGCGAGCACGATATTTTGTGAACGAATTGACCTTTTGACTTTGGGTATGCAACAACAACTATTAGAAATGGTTAATGACTCTACGCTAGGGGACCACTTATTTTTAGCAAGTGTAGGGGCAGACCCTGTGGATTTGATTGCTTCGGGAGAATTATTAAAAGAGCTTTATTACTTCTTTGCTTCCATGACGATTGTCGTTCCTCCCTTGCGTGAACGACGAGAAGATATTGATCCTTTTATTCACGATTATTTTGCACGACATCGGGTTCGATTCGGTTCAGCAATCATGGGCCTGACAGAAGAAGTACGTGACATTTTTCATTCGTACGACTGGCCAGGTAATTTAAAAGAAGTGGAAATCTTACTAGATGAGATCGCATCGATGCTTACTGTAGAAGAAATGGTGACGTTCGAAATGTTGCCTCTGCATTTCAAATTGAAAATGCAGGAATTGCGGGAACCTCTTAAACGAGCTGAAGATTTCGTTGTCCAATCTGATCGTGAGTTACTGCCACTGGAAGATTATTTACGTGAAGCGGAAATGTACTATTTGCAGAAAGTGATGGGCATGTTTGAAGGAAATGTCACAAAAGCTGCAGTTGCTTTAGGAATGAGCAGGCAGAACCTGCAATATCGTTTAAGGAAGATAAGAAAATAACCTATCTAAACGCATAATGAAAAGAAAAAGCGAGCCGGCTCACAAGGAGTTGGCTCGCTTTCTACTTTTCTCATTGACCGGATTGTTTGATCCAATCTTGTAATTTGTCTTTTAAAGAGTTGAAACCTTCTGCATCATGCTCGTCAACGCGTGCTTGCAATGATTTTTTCGGTTTGTCTTCTTTACGTAAAACCGGTGGGCGTTCTTGTAATGCACGGATAGAAAGGCTGATTTTGCCTGCTTCTTCGTCCACTTCAAGTACYTTCACTTCAATTTCTTGCCCAACAGACAAGAATTCGCTTACGTCTTTCACATAACCATATGTGATTTCCGAAATATGCACTAATCCTTGGGTTTCTTCGTCTAATGCTACAAACGCGCCATATGGCTGTACGCCTGTTACTTTTCCYGAGATTACTTCCCCAACTTCGTACTTCTTAGTCATAATAATCGCTCCTAGTCTTGGATATATACCTATCTACCTTAAGGCCATAGAAGATTATACCATAAACAAGAGTTTTACTCAAAAGACTCACTGCATCGGCATGAAGTGAACGCGCCATCCTTCACTCGTCTTACGCAATTGGAATCCTTTCTGTTTTTCATTATCCGTTCGATACTCTGCTTTTAAATTATAATAAATCACTTGATCATGATCATAATCATCTTCCAATACTTCTGGTTGATATTCTACTGATTCGTATAGAGTTTTCCAATCCATCACGTCGGCAGAACGAGAGTAATCACCTATATATTCTTCGCGGGTAGGTCTTGAATAGTTCTCGTCATCCAACAGCAATGTATATTGGGTTTCAGCATCTCGGGAATAAAGTGCTTCCAGATAAATTCCCGCAATAATATCTGGATTTTCCCATTTAATGATGTCGTAGTCATATGCTTTTTGGAATTCTTTGTAAATTTTTTGAACTCTTTTCGTGTAATGCAAATTAATCGGTTCAAAATAGTGCTCATTTATAACTGAAATGCCTAAATCGAGTTGCCATACACCTTCTCGGTTTTTCACAACCGGTATTAACTTATGAGTTTCCTTCGTTTGGACTTCAACATTGCCAAAATATTCATCATTTTGATAGGTGGTTAATCGGTCATCATACGTAAGTGTAATTTCTTCTTCTGGAAGGATATTTTCATCCCCTAGAAAGGCATGTAAATCCGTTACCGATTCCATGCCTTGGAATGGAAGTGCTAAATCCAACATAACTTTCGGGAAATCTAATTGCTGAGCATAGGAAAATAACAGTACAGACTCAATCGGTGATAAATTCGATAAAGCATACTCTTTAGAACCTGGATTTTTAAGATAGCCATGAATTTTTTGCTGTAATTCTGAGTTAGGCCATTCAACCACTTCCACAGAGTCCGCTAATTCCTCAGCCGGCATTAATTTTGCGAGCTCACCCGTTTCTGCAAGCCAGAGTGCTTCCTTCAATCTATTGAAATCAAGAAATTTGTAAGTATCGTTCACTTCCCAATTATTCGCACTGAGGGAATCTACTACGGGTTTCATGAAATATTTGATTGGTGAAGTCCCTTGAATTGAAAGGAAATAATTCCAGGCAGATTGATATTCCTCTTTAATTTTTCCCTTCTCAAAAACGGCATTCTGAGGAGATCCAAAAATCAATGTATAGGCAAGGTCTTCATAATAAGATTTTATTACGGCGTACAATCCACCTGGTTGCTTGACACCCATCATGGAATATTCCATTGACTCAATAATTGACGCAGATTCTTGTGGACTGTAAACCAATTCCCCTGCATTTGTGAAGGGTGCCATTGATTTCATATACAATAAATTCAAAGCAGGATAAGCAAGTTTCCCTTCAAGGCCGGGGAATAATTCATTCCTTTGATAATCCGTTACATACTCTTTTTGATTTGCAGCCACTTTAATTTTAATACCTTCATGGGAAGAATTCGAAATCATCTGTTGCACTGGTTCAGGCAAATCTTTTTGCTTGCTATACAAATAGTCCACGTCAAGTTTCCCGTTCATTTTGGCAGTATTCAAAACTTCCTTATGTTCGACCAAGATCTGGTCATAGACCATTTTCAAATCGTCCATTCTATTGCTTAATTCATCCACAAACAGCATACTCATTTCTTCATTCAATTGATCTCCAACTTGAAGGGTTGCCACCATTTCTGAAGGCAGTCGTAAATACTTAATCGTTTCTCCATAGGCTACTTTCAAGGAAACTGTTGAGTTCTTTATAGTGTCGGGATGTGTGATGCGTGCAAATTCAATATCCGCAAACTTTACAAAGCCCATTTGATTGTACTGCTCACTCGTCAAGCCCAACATTTTCTGTCTTTTCTCACGTTCCTTTTGATAATCTTTTTTGAGTTCTTCTATTTCCTTCTGATCATATTCGGCTGCCGCGTTGTTCTTTTGACCATCATGATCATTCATGAATGAAGCACTCAAAATTCCGATTAAGAAAACACTTGCCAAGCTGACAGCCCAAACACTGACTCTTTGCCATTTCGATTGTTTAACTGCATTCACGACAGGCACTTCATGTTGTTTTCGATTTTCTGCATCTATTTTGCTTAATACATCGTCCGCATTAAATTTAGATGGAACGCGATTATAAGATTTGTTAAGTAATTTCATTTGTTGCTCAAATTGCTTATCGTCCATATTCGGCCCCTCCTTTTAATGCAAGTGCGGATTTGAGTTGTTCTTTTGCTCTTAGCAACCGTGTCTTAACCGTTGCCAGTGGAATGTTCATGACATCACCGATTTGGTCATATGTGAGTTCCTGAAAATAAAATAATACGATGGGAATTCGATATTTTTCATCAAGCATCTGAATGGCCGCATGCAATTCTCTATCTTCTTCAAAGACCAGAATTTTCGATTCTGCAGATCTTACACTCGTTCCGAAGTTCTYGTTATCCTGGGCTTTATCTTCTTTATCTTTTTCTCGTTGTTCTTTTCTATAATAATCTCTCGCTGCATTTAACGTAATTTTGTATAACCATGTCGTAAATCGGTCACGCTGAAATTGATGGAGGAATCTATACAGTTTAATAAATACTTCCTGGGTCACATCTTGCACATCATCTGCTTTGACACCACACTGGTAGGCAAATTTCYCAACGGTCCTATGATGAAGATTCATTAAATCACCGTAGGCCGCCCTGTCTCCTTTTTGTGCCCTTTCAATTAAAACCAGTTCGTTCATGAGGCCCCCTCACTCTCTATGTATTACTTGTTATACGAACGTTTTCCTCAAATTGTTTCAAAAAATTATATTAATTTCAAAGGCTCTCGTGTAGAATTAGAAAAATCTTTAAAGATTGAAGGAGTTGGAGTACATGGCAAAGCGCGATCATTTTGCATCTAAGATTGGCTTCGTCCTTGCAGCTGCAGGGAGTGCAATAGGGCTGGGGGCAATATGGAAGTTTCCATATATGGCAGGAACAAACGGTGGAAGCGTATTTGTCTTGTTGTTTATCATCAGTACATTGTTAATTGGTTTACCAATTCTACTTGCAGAATTCGTCATTGGACGTAAAGGACAAGCTGATGCAATTACAGGACTAAAAAAACTGGCACCTGGCAAGAAATGGTTTTTAATTGGTTGGTCAGGGTTCTTTTTCTCATTTATTATTTTGTCATTCTACAGTGTTGTGGGTGGATGGATTTTATCCTATTTAGGAAGAGCTTTACTGTTCAGCCTTGATAATACTGGAGAAGGTTCTTACGCGGACTTATTCAATAGCATCATCTCGAACCCCTGGGAAGTATTGATTGGTCAAGCCGTCTTTATGTTATTGACGATTTTGATTGTACAAGGTGGGATTGAGGCAGGGATTGAACGTGCCAGCCGAATTATGATGCCAGCACTATTAATCTTCTTTGTTGTTCTGGTTATTCGTTCATTGACACTGGAGGGTGCAATGGAAGGTGTTAAATTTATGTTCGTGCCGGATTGGTCTTACTTTAATGCACAAACCCTGCTGTTGGCATTGGGTCAAGCGTTCTTCTCCCTTAGTGTTGGTGTCGCTGGAATGATGACATATGCCTCTTACTTGCCTAAGGAACAAAAATTAGGGAATTCTGCGTTTAGTGTTTCCATGTTAAATATCGGAATTTCACTAATGGCGGGTCTGGTTATATTCCCAGCCGTTTTTGCATTAGGATATTCGCCTAAGGAAGGGCCAGGACTAGTTTTCATCATTTTACCTGCAGTCTTTGAACAAATTCCTTTCGGTGCTTTCTTTATGCTGTTGTTCTTAATTTTGATGTTATTTGCAACTTTGACTTCTTCCATCGCGATGCTTGAGACCGTCGTGTCCATGGGGATTAAAAATGCATATGATAAACGGAAACGCTCTTCATGGATTTATGGATTGCTTATTTTCCTTGTGGGTATTCCAAGTGCGTTATCGTTTGGGGTATTTTCGGACGTGAAGATATTCGGAAAAACTTTCTTCGATTTTGCTGACTTCCTGACAAATAACTTTGGTTTACCTTTAGGGGCTTTAATGATTTCGATTTTTGCTGGTTACGTTTTGAAGAAACAAGAAACGTTTGAGGAATTGAATATGTCTTCTTTAGCGTTTAACATTTGGCGCTTCGTTGTTCGATACCTTGCCCCAATTGCGATTATTTTGATTTTCCTAAATGCCATGTTTTCAGCCTTTAAAAGTTGAGAACTGTCTGTAAAACGACTTATTTCACAAAATCTTTTTCTACGAGGTATGATAAGATAGTTGCAAGCATACGATGTATGATGGAAAGGAGTGCATGAAGATGAAACAAGAATTTCACACTCAACTTCGCTTATTGCGTGAAGAACGTAATATGTCTTTAGAAGATTTATCATTAAAAACACGAGTTGGTGCGGGGAAATTAGAACAATATGAAGCTGGTACAGAAGTCCCTTCCGTACAGACCATTTTGAAATTATCCAACGCACTCGAAGTTCCAGCCTCTAATTTGTTGGATGGACTTCAAGTTAGTTCATAAAACATGAAAAGAGCTTACACCAAAATTGGTGTAAGCTCTTTTTTGTGAATGGGGCTTAGACGATGCATTTCGCCTCGTATTTTACCGCTATTAATTTATAGGCAATTTGAACACATTGGTCAATAGGGATCCATTGTTCATATGAATGTTCATAAACTTCTTGTATGCGTTTTGCCAGTTCAGTTGGATGGTCGATTCCTTGAAGGGCCGCCACTACATCAGCTGTTTCTGTATCATATGCATCAGTACCCATTTTGAAAGGATCCCATAACTGAAGCAATTTTACTGCCTTGCGATTCATTTCAATATTTTCCATCATTTTTCACCTATTTACTTTTCTTTAATAAAAGCTATGATAACATATTAATAAAAAAAGGAAAGAAGGAATTGCTTTGACTTCGTTTGAACAAGTAATCGATAGACGCAGTACTCGCTCAGTGAAATGGGATTTAATGGAGATAATATATG
>NZ_JBFUJC010000098.1:0-9513 GCF_056401595.1 Paenisporosarcina sp. P4_E4_2
TGTACCATGCAATTAAAGACGAGCTTGGTGAAGAAGCTGAATATGTGTGGCACGATACGAAAGATTTAAGTGGTTATGACGGCATTTTACTACCAGGTGGATTCTCTTATGGAGATTACTTGCGATGTGGTGCAATTGCTCAGTTCTCTAACGTTATGAGTGAAGTGAAAAAAGCAGCTGATGCTGGTAAACCAGTTCTTGGTATTTGTAATGGATTCCAGATTTTAACTGAAGCGGGTTTACTTCCTGGCGCTTTGCTACGCAATAAAAACTTGAAGTTTATGTGTCGTACCGTTGATTTGACAGTCGTCAATAACAACACCATGTTTACAGCTGAATATGCAAAAGACCAAGTGATTCAAGTTCCAATCGCGCACGGCGAAGGAAACTATAGTTGTGATGAAGAAACACTTGCTTCATTAAAAGCAAACAATCAAATTGTTTTCACTTATACGAACGACAATCCAAATGGCAGTGTTGAAGACATTGCAGGGATAATCAACGAACGAGGTAATGTCTTGGGTATGATGCCACATCCAGAGCGTGCAGTGCACGAACTAATTGGTGGTACAGACGGATTAGCGTTATTCAAATCTATCGTTAAACAGTGGAGGGAATCTCATGTCAGTCATGCTTGAACCAAATCCTCAGCAAATTAAAGAACAGAAACTATATGCTCAAATGGGTTTATCCGATTCAGAGTTTGAGATGGTCGAAAACATTTTAGGACGTCAACCGAACTATACGGAAACTGGATTGTTTTCAGTTATGTGGTCGGAGCATTGTTCTTATAAAAACTCGAAACCAATCTTACGTAAGTTCCCAACAACTGGTCCTCGCGTACTTCAAGGTCCTGGTGAAGGAGCTGGAATCGTGGATATCGGGGATGGACAAGCTGTGGTTTTCAAAATGGAATCACATAATCATCCATCTGCTATCGAGCCTTTCCAAGGAGCGGCAACTGGTGTTGGCGGAATCATCCGTGACGTTTTCTCAATGGGAGCCCGTCCGATTGCGATGCTGAACTCATTGCGCTTTGGGGAATTGACAAGTCCACGCGTTCGTTATTTGTTTGAAGAAGTGGTTGCAGGAATTGCAGGCTACGGGAACTGCATCGGCATCCCGACAGTAGGTGGAGAAGTTCAGTTTGACGACTGCTATGCAGGAAACCCATTGGTAAACGCCATGTGTGTGGGATTGATCAATCATGAAGATATTCAAAAAGGTGTCGCTTCTGGTGTTGGCAATACCGTTATGTATGTAGGGGCAAAAACAGGTCGAGACGGAATTCATGGAGCGACATTCGCATCGGAAGAGTTAAGTGAAACTTCTGAAGAAAAACGTCCGGCCGTTCAAGTAGGCGACCCTTTCATGGAAAAGCTTTTACTTGAAGCGTGTTTGGAGCTTGTAAAATCTGACGCCCTTGTAGGAATTCAAGACATGGGTGCTGCAGGATTAACTTCTTCATCAGCTGAAATGGCTTCCAAAGCTGGCTTCGGTGTAGAAATGAATCTGGATTTAATTCCTCAACGTGAATCAGGAATGACAGCTTACGAAATGATGTTGTCAGAATCACAGGAACGTATGTTGATTGTCGTGAAAAAAGGACGCGAAGCGGAAATCGTGGAGCTCTTTGAAAAATATGATTTGGATGCAGTCGCTGTCGGACAGGTAACAGACGATAAAATGCTTCGTTTGCTTCATAAAGGTGAAGTCGTAGCAGACGTCCCGGCAGATGCGTTGGCAGAAGAAGCACCGGTTTATCATAAACCATCAAGTGTGCCTGCTTATTACACAGAATATCAAGCGATGGAAAACGCAGAACCTCAAGTCGCAGACTATAAAGAAACGCTAATTAACTTATTGAAACAACCAACCATTGCTTCGAAGGAATGGGTTTATGATCAATACGATTATCAAGTACGTACGAGTACAGTAGTTGCACCAGGTTCGGATGCAGCGGTCGTTCGAGTTCGAGGAACAAACAAAGGACTTGCGATGACGACAGACTGTAACTCACGCTACATTTATCTAGATCCGGAAACTGGCGGGAAAATCGCGGTTGCGGAAGCGGCACGTAACGTTGTTTGTTCAGGAGCTAAACCTTTGGCGATTACGGATTGTCTAAACTTCGGAAATCCAGAAAAACCAGAGATTTTCTGGCAATTGGAGAAATCGGCTGATGGGATGGCTGCGGCGTGTTTGGCACTTGAGTCTCCTGTTATCGGCGGTAACGTATCACTTTACAACGAGCGCAGTGGAGTAGCTGTTTATCCAACACCTACGATCGGCTTGGTTGGATTAGTTGAAGATTTATCACATGTAACAACACAAGATGTGAAAGAAGCTGGTGACTTGGTTTACATGATCGGTGAAACGATGACTGAGTTTGGTGGCAGTGAACTTCAAAAAATGGTGGAAGGTCGTATTTTTGGCCAAGCACCTTCAATTGATTTAGATGTGGAAGTAACTCGTCAAAACGCTTTGTTGCAAGCAATTCAATCAGGCTTTGTGGCATCAGCTCACGATATTGCAGAAGGTGGCTTCGCCGTTGCATTGGCTGAAAAAACTTTCGGAGTACAAAACCTTGGTGTGGACGTAACTATTTCAGGTTCGGCTACCACTGCTTTATTCAGTGAATCACAATCTCGCTTCATCGTGACAGTGAAACCACAACATGCGGCAGCGTTCGAAGAAATCGTAAAAGATGCAGTGAACATTGGAACGGTTACATCAGATACGTCCGTCATCATTCGTAATGAACATGGCGAAGAGTGGATGTCAGGAACTGTTGAGGAATTCCGATCTGCTTGGAAAGGAGCAATTCCATGCTTGCTGAACTCAGAGGATTAAACGAAGAGTGTGGCGTTTTTGGAATTTGGGGTGACCCAAATGCAGCACAGATTGCGTATTACGGATTGCATGCACTTCAACATCGTGGACAGGAAGGAGCGGGGATTGTCGTAACGGATGGTCATTCGCTTCAAGCAGTCAAAGGAGAAGGGCTTGTTAATGAAGTATTCAGTGCAGGCAAGCTTGATCATTTGCAAGGCTATGGTGCGGTAGGACATGTACGTTATGCAACTGCAGGCGGTGGAGGTATTGAAAATGTGCAACCTCTTTTATTCCGCTCGACAACTGGCAGTCTTGCGATTGCCCATAATGGCAATCTCGTAAATGCGAACCATTTAAAACAACACTTAGAGCGTCAGGGAAGCATCTTCCAGACCTCTTCAGATACAGAAGTATTGGCTCATTTAATTAAAAAAAGTGGCTATTCGACGTTTGAAAAACGTGCGAAGAATGCATTATCCCTACTTAAAGGTGCTTTTGCCYTCGTCATGATGACGGAAGACGAGATGATTGTCGCAAACGATCCAAACGGTTTGCGTCCATTGTCTTTAGGAAAACTGGGTGATGCCTGGGTAGTTGCTTCGGAAACTTGTGCATTCGATATCATTGGTGCCGAATGTATCCGTTCTGTGGAACCAGGTGAGTTTTTGATTATCAATAACGAAGGATTACGTGTTGAACGCTTTGCATTCCCTGCAAAACGCTCGATTTGTACAATGGAGTACGTTTACTTCTCACGTCCCGATTCGGATATAGATGGCATTAACGTTCATATGGCACGTAAGCGTTTAGGGAAAGAACTGGCAAAAGAAATACAAATTGATGCAGATGTTGTAACAGGTGTACCTGACTCGAGTATTTCGGCAGCAATCGGATTTTCTGAAGTTACGGGAATTCCGTATGAATTAGGATTGATCAAAAATAGATATGTCGGTCGTACTTTCATCCAACCTTCACAGGACTTGCGTGAACGCGGTGTGAAAATGAAGCTGTCGCCAGTTCGCCAAGTGGTAAACGGCAAGCGTGTTGTTATGGTCGATGATTCAATCGTCCGTGGTACGACATCTAGACGTATTGTAACGATGTTAAAAGAAGCGGGAGCAACGGAAGTGCATGTTGTCATTAGTTCTCCGCCTATTAAAAATCCATGTTTCTACGGGATAGATACGAGTTCTACTGAAGAACTAATTGCATCCAACAATAGCATTGAAGAAATAAGAGAATTGATTGGGGCAGATTCACTTACTTTCCTGTCAGTTGAAGGAATGGTTCGTGCAATCGGAAGAACGGATGAAGGGCCTGAAGCTGGACATTGTCTTGCTTGCTTTACAGGGAATTATCCGACTGAAATATTCCCAGATACCATTTTACCGCACCAAAAAGAATTGGCTCGATAGGAGGCAACATGGATGTCAAAGGCATATGAACAAGCTGGCGTAAGTATTGAAGCGGGTTACGAGGCTGTAAAGCGAATGAAATCTCATGTGGATCGTACAGCTCGTAAAGGCATAATGGGGGCATTCGGTGGTTTCGGTGGGATGTTTGACCTGTCATCACTCGACTACAAAGAACCTGTTTTAATCTCGGGCACAGATGGCGTAGGGACTAAATTGAAATTGGCGTTTATGACCGATCAACACGATACAATCGGCATCGATTGCGTGGCAATGTGTGTCAATGATATCGTGGCTCAAGGTGCCGAACCTTTATTTTTCCTAGATTATTTAGCTGTTGGACAAGCAAAGCCTGAAAAGATTGAGCAAATTGTCAAAGGTGTAGCAGATGGTTGTGTGCAAGCTGGAGCCGCACTTATCGGTGGAGAAACAGCGGAAATGCCTGGTCTTTATGAAGAAGATGAGTACGATGTTGCTGGGTTTGCCGTAGGGGTAGCTGAGAAATCAAATATCGTAACAGGTGAAAAGATTCAAACGGGTGATGTCCTTGTTGGACTTGCTAGCAGTGGTATCCATTCAAATGGTTTTTCACTAGTGCGTAAAATTGTCTTTGCCGATCAAGGGTATGAAATAGATTCCTTAGTTGCAGGCTACGAACATTTGGGCCGTATTGGGAAAGCATTATTAAAACCGACAAAAATTTATACTAAACCGGTTCTTGCCATTCATGAACAGCTGGACGTGCACGGCATGGCACACGTAACAGGTGGAGGTTTTTATGAAAACCTGCCCCGCATGATGCCCGCAGGTCTTGGTGTCGAAATCAAACTGGGCTCATGGCCAGTATTACCGGTGTTTTCAATGTTGAAAGAAAAAGGGTCTCTGGAAGACCGTGATTTGTATAATGTTTTCAATATGGGCATTGGTTTCGTCATTGCTCTTCCTGAAGAACAAGCGCAACAAGCCATTCGACTATCAGTAGAAAACGGTGAAAATGCGTACGTGATTGGTCGTGTCGTAGCAGGTGAAGGTGTTCAATTTAATGGAACTCATGACGGGAGCCTGAACGATGAACAGTAAGCCAAAGGWGGCGATTTTTGCTTCCGGCAGTGGAAGTAATTTTCAAGTCATCGTGGACGCAGCAAGAGCTGGCCAGTTACATGCTGACATCGTGGCTGTCGTTACAGATAAGCCACAAGCTTTTGTGGTGGAACGAGCTAAAACAGCTGGTGTAAACGTTGTGGCTTTCCGACCGTCAGATTTTGGGTCGAAAGTTGAATATGAAGAAGCCATCTTAYAGGAACTGAAGGAGCTTCAGGTAGAATGGTTGGTGTTGGCTGGTTATATGCGTTTAATCGGCGATACATTGCTGAATGCCTTTACGAACCGCATCGTCAACATCCATCCTTCACTATTGCCTTCATTTCCTGGCAAAGATGCCATCGGTCAAGCTTTGGTACATGGCGTCAAAGTAACYGGCGTGACCGTACATTATGTAGATGCAGGGATGGACACGGGTCCAATTCTGTCGCAACAAGCGGTTGAAGTAGTAGAGGGTGACCGTGAGAAAACAGAACAACTTATACATGCGGTCGAACATGAACTCTATACAAAAACGTTGCATCAATTATTTAGCCGGTAGAAGGCCACAGGATTAAGCTTCAGAAAATGGGACCTTTCTTCCAGCGCCGGTGCAGCGCTAGAGTGGCACTTTACGCTTTTCCAAATTAGGAGGATTTTCTATGACAAAACGTGCGCTTATCAGTGTATCAGATAAATCAGGAATTCTTGAGTTCGCAAAAGAACTAGAGACGTTAGGGTATGAAATTCTATCAACCGGTGGAACAAAAGCGTATTTGCAGGAAAATGGAGTAGCCATTACACCTGTCGATCAAGTAACGAGATTCCCTGAAATATTGGGTGGTCGTGTGAAGACGCTTAATCCTATGATTCACGGAGGCCTTCTTGCCAAGCATGATGATGCCGACCATCAAGCACAAATGAATGAACATGGCATCGAGCCAATCGAGGTTGTTTGTGTAAACTTATATCCTTTCCGTGAAACGATCTCAAAACCGGATGTGACAGCTGACGATGCGATTGAGAACATTGATATCGGTGGACCAGCAATGTTGCGTGCGTCTGCGAAAAACCATGCTTATGTAACTGTCATTACAGATGCAGCGGACTATCCTGCTGTTTTGGAAGAATTGAAAGCAGCAGGCAAAACTACGATTGAAACGCGTCGTCGTCTGGCAGCAAAAGTTTTCCGTCATACTGCTTCTTATGATGCGTACATCTCAGGTTATTTAACTGACCTTGCAGGTGAAGAATTTCCCGAACAAGTTACCTTTACATATGAATTGAAACAACCGCTTCGTTATGGAGAAAATCCACATCAAAAAGCAGCGTTCTACCAACGTGCACTAGGATCGGATTTCTCAATCGCTTCTGCACAGCAACTGCACGGGAAAGAACTTTCCTACAACAATATCCAGGATGCCAATGCAGCCATTCAAATCGTTAAAGAATTTGAGCTGCCGGCTGCTGTCGCTGTCAAACACATGAATCCATGTGGTGTCGGAGTTGGTGAAACCATTTCTGAAGCATTTGGCAAAGCATACGAAGCGGACAGTATGTCCATTTTTGGTGGCATTGTTGCCTTAAATCGCGAAGTGGATACCGAAACGGCGGAACAACTTTCAGGTATCTTCCTTGAAATCATCCTTGCTCCTTCCTACTCTGATAAGGCTTTGGAGATTTTGACGAAAAAGAAAAATATCCGTCTACTAACAATTCCTTTTGAACAAAACAAAAAGGATAAATGGAATACCGTTTCTATCGAGGGTGGCTTGTTGATGCAAGAACCTGATGCTCATGGTTTTGCACAAGCGGACGTCCGTGTCGTAACGGACCGTGAACCTACGGAAGAAGAATGGGCTGCACTGAAGCTCGGATGGAGTGTTGTAAAACACGTGAAATCCAATGCGATTGTTGTCACGGATGCACAAATGACGCTTGGCGTTGGTGCTGGGCAAATGAATCGTGTCGGTGCTGCTAAGATTGCGTTAGAGCAAGCGGCAGAAAAAGCACAAGGTGCATCACTTGCTTCAGATGCCTTTTTCCCTATGAATGATACCGTTGAAACAGCTGCTAAAGCAGGAATCACCGCCATTATTCAACCAGGTGGATCTGTAAAAGACGAAGATTCAATTGCGAAAGCAAATGAATACGGAATTGCTATGGTGTTTACAGGCGTACGTCATTTCAAACACTAAGAGGAGGAGAACTTAATGAAAGTACTCGTTATTGGTAGTGGTGGGCGTGAACACGCTATTGTACGTCAATTCAACAACTCTCCATCTGTAACTGAAGTGTTCGTTGCACCAGGTAATGATGGCATGAGAGAAGATGGGACCTGTGTGGCAATCGAAGCACTTGAATTTGATATGCTGGTTGCTTTCGTTCAGGAAAATGCTATCGATCTTACGTTTGTGGGACCTGAACAACCGCTGGCTGCTGGAATAGTCGATCGTTTCGTGGCAGAAGGTCTGCGTATATTCGGGCCTACGAAAGCGGCATCACAAATCGAAGGTAGTAAATCTTTTGCCAAAGAACTAATGAAGAAATATGGTATTCCAACTGCGGCTTACGAAACGTTCACAGACGTCAAAGAAGCCAAAGCCTATATCGAGAAAATGGGTGCACCAATTGTGGTAAAAGCGGATGGACTCGCTGCAGGTAAAGGTGTGGTTGTTGCCATGACTGTGGAGGAAGCACTTAATTCCGTGGAAGACATGATTGGTAACCAAAAGTTTGGTGATTCATCATCTCGCGTGGTCATTGAGGAATTCCTCGATGGGGAAGAGTTCTCATATATGTCTTTTGTTCATAACGGCCAGATTTACCCGATGGTCATCGCCCAAGATCACAAGCGTGCGTATGACGGTGACCGTGGACCGAATACTGGCGGTATGGGAGCTTATTCACCTGTCCCTCACATTTCGGAGCTTATCGTTCAGGAAGCATTTGAAGCGATTGTGGCACCTACTGTTGAAGCGATGGCAACGGAAGGAACACCTTTTACTGGTATTCTCTATGCCGGGTTAATCTTGACTGAGGATGGACCGAAAGTCATTGAGTTCAATGCTCGTTTTGGTGATCCAGAAACACAAGTCGTGTTACCACGTATGGCTTCAGATTTCGGTGAATTCATGAACGCACTTTTCGATGAAAAACCATATGAATTGGAATGGTCGAATGAAGAGATGCTTGGTGTAGTAGTAGCCGCAGATGGTTATCCTGAAATGGTTGAAAAAGGGGCGACACTGCCTGACTTAGAAAAGCTTAATCAAAATTTACAGATCTTCCATGCGGGCACGAAAGAAGTGAATGGTCGCTTCGTTGGCAATGGGGGCCGCGTAATTTTGGTCGCAGCGAAATCAGACTCTCTGGCTAATGCTCAAAAACAAGTGTATGACGCTTTTTCTGAATTGAAGTGGGATGGATTTTTCTATCGAAACGACATTGGTTGGCGTGCGTTGAAATAATCGGAAAAGGTTATCCTCAAGTCATTTGAGGATAACCTTTTTTTTGTGAGTGGCATGTTTCAATACATGAGATGCCAAGACATTATATTTTTTTCATCTTCATACGAGCGGCTGAATATCTGCACCGCATGTTACGGTAAAGTGTATAACATAAAAAAAGCCCAAAATGCAGTTATGCATTTTGAGCTTGTCTAAATGTTTTCTTGTGCTTGGCACCGTATTGTTCATAAACTTAAGGATATTCTTTTTGCCATTAAATTGGGTGAAAGGGAATAAACACACTACGAGAGGGAATATAGTGACCGCGAAGGGGAATAAACAGTAGGGAATAAATATTCCGCCAAAGTGTATAACCTACTAGCGAAGAGGAATAAACTTTCACTTACTACCTCAATTCGTCACCGGCGACATGCCTTACCCAGAAAAATCCTTTATTTATTTTCGGAAGATCCAGAASCAGCTTTTGCACCAGCACCAGATGTTGTTTGTCCCGACATAGCTTGACTAGCAAGGTCCTTCACCTTTGTTCCAACGGYAGCTCCATTAGTAGCACCAGTGCCAGAAGCAGCTTTTGCACCAGCACCAGATGTTGTTTGTCCCGACACAGCTTGACTGGCAAGGTCCTTCACCATGTTTCCAACGGCAGCACCAGCACCAGAACCAGAACCAGCTTTTGCACCAGCACCAGATGTTGTTTGTCCCGACATAGCTTGACT
>NZ_JBFUJC010000099.1:0-9502 GCF_056401595.1 Paenisporosarcina sp. P4_E4_2
TAGTAGAAGGCTGTGAATGAACGAGTGTGTCATTTATTTTCCGAATGGTCAATATTGCGTTTACTGTATACATTCCTGCCGGCACTCTCTCCGCTTCATTCGTTTTGTAATTCCAGATACTTTCAAATTGAATTTGTTCTCCTTTGTTTAACGTTTTATATTGAAGTGCTTGGAGAAACATTTTCCCTTTACTAAAATGATACACTCGTTCTCCTTGGGCATTGTACACTGAATAGTCATAAGACTGACTCGTTGGAAATTCTAGAATTATTGGCTGCTCACTATTATTTTTAACTGTAAAAGTAAACGTAGCTTGATCTACATCTGCGGTGACTTTTCCATCCCATTTCAATTCTGTTATGACCCTAACCTCCGTATTTAAAGTTTTATGGTTCCTTACGACGAAAATCATCCGAAAATTGGACAGCAATTCTCCATGAAATGATACCCCTTACTTATAATGATTAAACGAGTTCGTTATTTTTTCGGTACTTCTCCAAAAAGCGCAAATGTAGGATAAACAACAATAAAATTTTAAAGAGCCAATAAAAAAGAAATCCAGTGACTCTAATAGTTACTGGGTTTTTTGAGTATTATTTTATGAAGATTATTGGTGCCCGAGAATTAAAGTGTATCATCTTTTTCAACTCCTGTATCGTCTTTATCCAGATGATAAATGGGTGCACCTTCAGCGACCATATTTTGAGAAGCAATAAAATCTTGATTTTGACGTAATTCCATTTCCTTTTGGCTCACATATTCAGGTTTCATCGTCAAATACTCCCCTAATATAGTTTTTTAGAAGTAGTATATGAAAGTTGTCAGAAAATAATTACGAACTCATGAATGGAAAACCATTCGTGGAATTTTCGATCTGTTTAAAATGATAAGACTAGCGAATGAGGCTGAGCTTATCATTATGTGTATAGACTTCTAGTAACTTTTAATTACAGCATTACTTGTCAGGATGAAAAATCTTATTTAGGGGCATATTTTGAAATGAGAGGAAAGAAATAATACTCTGAACAAGGGAGAGCTAAAACATGCCGATGTCTTATGAACAGGTAGTAAATGTCTTAGATGAGTTTCCAGAGTTAAAGCGTAAAGAAGTCTCGAATAATCGCTCGACCTATTATTATCCCAATAGTCCAATTCGCAAAGAGAATGTATTACAAGAATTGCATTTATCGGGAAATGGTTATTTATTTGTTGGCTATTTGTCTGAATATCGTCATCGTATGGATAAAAGACAGTTCATAAGCATTAAAAAGTTTACAGAACCTGAGTTCAGAGATGCGCTAAAGCAGGTTTTGCAGTCATTTAATGAAAAGGCAAAAGCTTAAAGAATTCAATAATAAGGGACTGTCCAAAAAGGCATTGAAATGACTTTTGAGGACAGTCCTTTTTTCAATTTTCTTCTCCAAAGGATTACTAATTTGATCAACGAATGCATAAAATGAGTAGGATAAAGCGGTAGCATATTTACTTGCTCAAGTTGCAATACAGAAAAAGAAACCAAGGAAAAGGGACACTCTAACGGATAGAGTGAGACCAGCCTTGGTTTTTCTCTTTTTTTCGCCGTACAATCAATTTACTGCATTTAATAGACCATTTTGCTAATCTATTAAGAAAAAATAATAGAGTAGAACAACATAGTAAATTGGTATAATCTCTGGATTAAATGGATATAGTGACAGTAATCTATTAAAAATTGGGGAGGTAGATTATGAACAAAGTAGAGTTTAAGAAGAATTTTGATTTAGGATATGAAGTCCTAGAATTTGTTGCGAATCATGATGAAACATCTATCTGGATTAAGAATCATTACTCTGTTCCTTCTTCCACCGTCAGTTCAACTATCATAAAAATTGCTGGAACACTATATGAAGAGAAAAGATGGGGCTTGATTTTTTCGGATTTAATTGAAATTGAAACGAATGTTAACGAAGAAGTCCAGTTGGAATTGGACCGATTCGAAATCGATATTGAAGATTTTGATGAAGAAGCGTTTCTTGCACAWTTAGTAAATCAAGCCACAATTGAAATACAGAACTCAGAATTCTCTACAGCACTGAAAGAAATGATGGTTGTTTAAARGTACACAAATTTTGAACATAGGTGAAAGGCAGCCCGCATATCAATCATTATCGTTGGAAATATACGTAGGCAGGAGATTGTTATGTGTGGATTTGTAGGGTTTTTGTATAATCAACCTCAAGAAATAAGTGACCTAAGAACGCAGGAAATGAATGAAATTATTTCATTACTTGCCCATAGAGGGCCTGACGACAAAGGGTGTTTTGTTGATGAATATGTAAGCTTTGGATTTAGAAGGCTGAGTATACTAGATATCGAAGGTGGTCATCAACCGTTCTCTTATGAGGATGAACGTTACTGGATTATCTTTAATGGAGAAATTTATAACCACGTTGAACTACGGGAAGAACAAATAGCCAAAGGTCATGAATTTTCTAGTGAATCGGATACGGAAGTCCTTCTTACCTTATATAGTGAGCTTAAAGAAAAAATGGTGCACAAATTAAGAGGGATGTTTGCATTTGTCATTTGGGACAAAGAGGAACAACACTTATTCGGAGCTCGGGATCATTTCGGCATTAAGCCCTTCTTTTACTTAGAAAATGAGGAAATGACGTATTTTTCTTCTGAGAAGAAAGCAATCCTTTATGTCGAATCCGATGAACTGGATGACGATTCACTTCAGCATTATCTGAGCTTCCAATATGTACCTGAACCCAACACCATGACGAGATTGATTAAAAAGTTGCCGGCTGGTCATTATTTCACTAAGAAACCGGAGCAACCAATGGAAATTCATTCTTTCTGGACCCCGAAATTCCAGCAAGTTCATTCTTCAGAAAATCAACTAATCCATGAGATCCGCGAAGTATTAACCGATTCAGTTCATGTTCATATGCGCAGTGATGTACCGGTGGGGGCATTTCTTTCGGGAGGGATTGATTCGTCCTTTATTGTCTCATTGGCAAAGGAAGTGAATCCACGGCTTAAAACGTTTACGGTCGGTTTTGAAAAAAGTGGTTACAGTGAGGTAAATGTCGCAAAAGAAACAGCAAATGTCCTCCAATTGGAAAATATCAGCTATATGATTTCATCACAGGAATTTCTCGAAGAACTTCCTAAAATCGTTTGGCATTTAGATGACCCCTTGGCTGATCCGGCATTAGTTCCGCTATACTTCGTGGCAAGGGAAGCTGCAAGGCATGTAAAAGTTGTATTGTCAGGAGAAGGGGCAGATGAGTTATTCGGTGGCTATAATATTTACCGAGAACCGCATTCTCTAAGGATATTTAATCATATTTCTCCACGGTTTAAAGAAATATTGAAAGTCCTCAGTCGTATATTTCCTGAAGGATTTAAAGGGAAAAGCTTCATTGAACGCGGGACTACACCGTTGGAAGAACGATATATTGGAAATGCCAAGATGTTTGAAGAAAATGAGAAAAGGAAATTGCTTCGAACCTATAAATCGAATTTGGATTATACAACCATCACAAAGCCAATTTATCAACAATCAATGAGTTATGATTCGGTCACGAAAATGCAAAATATAGATATCCACACTTGGCTAAAGGGCGATATATTAGTCAAAGCAGATAAGATGACAATGGCCAATTCACTTGAATTGCGTGTTCCATTTCTAGATAAACACGTTTTCGAAGTGGCATCGAAGATACATACCGACCTGAAAATAAAAAACAATTCAACCAAATACATCTTGAGAAAAGCAGCAGAAGGCCTCGTGCCTGAACATGTGGTGGAACGGAAAAAGCTTGGTTTCCCTGTTCCCATTCGTCATTGGTTAAAAGATGAGTTATATGAATGGGCAATGGACTTAATACATATCAGCCAAACAGAAACTATTTTCAATAAACAGGAAGTGTTTAATTTACTGGCGGATCACGTGAACAATAAAAAAGACAATAGCCGGAAGCTTTGGACGATTCTTATCTTTATGGTTTGGCATCAAGTTTATGTAGAGAATATTTATGAATTTAATCGTTAAGGCGGATATTGAAAAGACTTAGTAAAAAAATACATAAAAAAACGTCCGGCAACCACTCCGGACGTTTTTTCCACAGACCACATAACACAAAACAGGTAGGTTATGTGTTGAAACATAATATGAAATATTTGTAGGACGAAAGACGATGCGCATCCTCTTCCGTCTACCTTTTAAGTCTAACATGGTTATCAGAGTTGGCTAGACATCAATATATAGTTACGTTTCCAGTATGTTCATGAAACAGGCTAAATTTGTCATGGGGTCTGTAGTACTTTAAGAGTAAATGCTTTAACATCGAGTGCCGTATCTTCCCGTTTCACGTCTTCGAGCATAATATCACGGAAATAAGCAACACTTGCCGGTAACGGCAATTTTATTAATTTCGTCAATGCTTCCTGATACATGAGGATAAATTCTGGGTCGGTATTGCCTCGCTTCAATTCGGCAAAGGACTCATAAAACTGATCGAGTTTATCGGCAAATTCAAGAATCCGTCCTTCGATGGTAGCATCTTTTCCCTCTTTCATTCGATGAAAGAAAACGGGTTGAAATTCTTCGGGGATTTCTTCCAATATGAATTTTTCCATCATTTTATCTTCCACATGGGCAATCATTTGCTTCAACTCAGGCGAGGCGTGTTTGACTGGTGTTTTAATGTCACCAATGAAAACTTCCGCGAAATCGTGGTTAATCGTTTTCTCGTACAGCGCTTTCCAATCGATGGCTTCTCCGTTATTTTCTTCAATCGTCGCAAAAAACATGGCGTATTGAGACACTTTCCAACTATGTGCGGCAACATTATGCTCTTCAAATTTAAATTTTCCTGGACAGCGTATGATGCGTTCTAAATCGTTCATGCTCGTAAAAAATCGATGAATTCCCATTGTATTTCTTCTCCTTTAAGGTAGCTGTTTCCTGTCAACGTGTAATCTGTATGTACAAAAGTCTTTCATAAGTGGTTTCCACCATTCCAACAGATTAAACGCTTCTTCCTATACAATGTGTAAAAATCCATCTGGTCGTGACAAATAACACAAAAAAACTCATCCTCATTAATATCTGAGGATGAGTTATGTTTATTATTTTGTTTCTTCAACTGGTGGTGCAACAGGTGTTGTGTAATCAAAATCAATTTCATTCAATCCGTCAATTTCGATTTTTCCTTTTTTGCCAGCCAATGAGCTGTCTGCAGAAAGTTCAACTACTAAAGTTGTACGATCATCAGATAATGAAGTTCCAACAAACTGAAGTTCTTTTACTGAACCATCTTTGAAGTACGCTTCAATGTAGAACATTTCTGCAAGTTCTGTAACTGAATATTCTTTAGGTGCAGCTTCTTCCATTTTGATTTCAATCGTTGTCGAAGTCAGAATTTTAGCTGATTCTGCAAAAGGCATATAGAAAGAGAACATAATTGTATTGTATAGAAGGTTGGCAAATTCACCACGTTTGATGTTGTCATTCGTACCAAATGAAGTTGCTGTTTTACCATTTGTGATTCCTGAGCCATATAAAGCTTCAATATAAGGTGTAAATACCCCAACAGCATCCGTGAATGGTGTTGTTTCTGCATAATCTTCAAGTCCGAATGAAATAGTCAATAACTTCGCCATTGCGCCTCTGCTCAACAGTTGGTCTGGACCGAATTTATCTTTAGATACTCCCGAGATAATTCCTTCTTCAGCCAAAGCATTTACTGCACCTTGGACACGTGGGTTTAAATCTTTGAATCCTGCAGATGGTGCATTATCGACATCAAGACCAAGCGTGTTTGCCAAAATGACAGCAGCATCTCCACGTTTGATATTTAAATCTGTTCCGAAAGTGGTAGGAGTTGTTCCTTTGATTAATTCATATTCATAAAAGAAGCTGACAGCTTCATCATAACTTGAATTAACATCCGTAAATTGGTGTTCCGCTGCAGAAGCAGATGGAACGATGGCAGATACTGCCAGGATAGCTACTAAGCTAGCAGCAATAAATTTTTTAAGACTAGTAAACATTGATCTTTCCTCCTATGTATGGGTAAAACTATTTTCAAATACATCTTAATTTACCATGGATAGTTTTGTATAAATACAGGTAAATTGAGGGATTTTTAATTTGAGCCTAAAGACTCCGTACAATGGGTAAAAAATGATGAATTGGCATAAAAAAACTGCCCTTAAAAAAGGGCAGCACACTTATTTTACTTCTTCTTTTTTGAAACAATACGGCTCAATGCGAAAGCGCCAGCAAAGACTCCGATAGCAGTATTTGTGCGTTTATTGAATACTTGTTTGACAACCAAGTTCAAGTTTTGCGGACGTTCAGCTAATCTTCTCATGAAGTAACCATACCAATCATCTCCGAATGGTACGTATGTGCAGAAGTTGTATCCTTGTTTCGCTAAATCCACTTGCATGTCTTTGCGGAAACCATACAACATTTGGAATTCAAATTTGTCGTTTGAAATTTGATTGTCTTTTACAAACTTCTTCACATGATTGATAACATTGTGGTCATGTGTCGCGATTGAAGAGAATTTACCATTCAGTAAATGATACTCAATCAGTTTGATGTAGTTGGCATCAATTTCTTGTTTTGTTTGGTAAGCGTGTTCAGCAGATTCTTTGTAAGCGCCTTTTACAATACGTAAACGCATATCTTTATATTTTTCGATATCGTCTTGTGCACGGTAGAAGTAAGCTTGAATTACTGTGCCGACATTGCTGTACTGTTCAGAAAGAGTATCGATTAGATCAAATGAAGGTTGAAGGTGACCATAATCTTCCATGTCAAGGTTGATGTGCATGTCATACTTACTCGCTGCAGCAACGATTTCATGTAAGTTGTCAAAACAGAAATCATAATCGATATCGAGACCAAGTTGAGTTGGTTTCAAAGAAATGTGAGCGTCCACTCCATTGGCTTGAATTGCTTCGATTACTTCCAAAATGCTTTCTTTAGCTTTCAAAGCTTCCGATCTTTCGAAAACGAATTCGCCCAAGTTATCAACGGTTGCACTGATGCCCAACGCGTTTAACTCACGAATACTTTTGATTGTATCTTCAACATTTGTTCCAGCGACAACAGTTTGTGCGCCTAATTTCAAACCATATTTTTTAGCTGCACTCGTCAGCAATTGGTTTTTTGATAAAGCCATAAATACATCTTTTAACATGATTTTTGCCTCCTAAAAAATATTCATTATATGTTGTCTTGCATCCGTAAAATCACTAATCCTATCATGTGTATCATGACACCGTTTTATTATAAATCTTTTTTCACGAACATGTACACTAAACGTATTGAGATTGTACGGAAATTCTTTCCTTTTAATCGTAAACCTACTCTTTAATACTATCTGAAAAACATCAGAACAGAACGATATCAGAAATAACTGATTTTTATTTATAGAAAATGCTTATCATACACATCTTAAAGTGACTTTCTCAAGAGCCGTTTAAGGGAGGAAGTTTCTCGTAGGCAGATAGCTTGATGTATAAATGCCATCGATATATTATCAACTCAAGATATTAGTTTTGCGAAAGGATTTTGATGATGACTTTAAATGAAAAATCTATTCCAGTTTCCGTATTGGATTTGGTTGCTGTACTTGAAGGACAAACACATAAAGAAGCAATTGGCGATTTGGTCAATTTAGCTCAACATACAGAAAAACTTGGTTATCAACGTTATTGGTTAACTGAACATCACAATATGCCTGCAGTAATTAGTTCAGCTACGTCAGTTCTTATAGGACATGTGTTGGAAAATACTCAATCCATTCGAGTTGGGTCAGGTGGGATTATGTTGCCGAATCATGCACCCTTGGTTGTAGCAGAGCAATTCGGAACATTAGAAGCCATATATCCGAAACGAGTAGACTTGGGTCTCGGTCGAGCACCTGGAACAGATATGCGTACAGCGCATGCACTTCGTAGAACAACACAGGAAACTGCTTTCGCGTTTCCTCAAGATGTAGTGGAACTGCAACAGTATTTCAGTTCCATTGATCAGCAAGGTGAAGTTCGTGCATTTCCAGGTGTAGATGCCAAAGTGCCAATCTACATTCTCGGTTCTAGTACATCAAGTGCTTCGCTGGCTGCAAGACTTGGATTGCCATATGTATTTGCAGCCCATTTTGCACCGGCTCAACTCGAGCAAGCACTTCAGATATACCGCAATCAATTTACGCCGTCAGAGTATTTAAGCGAGCCATACGTGATGGTTTGTGTAAATGTCGTAGCGGCGGATACGATTGAAGAAGCCACTAAACTTTCCACTTCAACTAATCGGTTCTATTTAAACGTGGTGAGACGCACAGAGGAATTCTTGAAGCCTCCGGTAGAATCAATGGACGGTTTATGGAATTCATTTGAAGAAAGCGCCGTCCGCAGTATGTCTACATATTCCTTTAAAGGTGACAAGAATGCAATTCAGAAACAACTGAAAAGATTCCAGGACACATTCCAAGTGGACGAATTGATGGCTGTGACGTACATTTACGATCGGGAAGCACGAAAACGTTCTTATGAGATACTGAAAGAAGCGATGGATGAACTTCAATAAGAAACAGGAAACAGGCCGGGAGATATTGGCCTGTTTTTTTGTTAAATTCATTTGAAAGGTGCCCGATCCCGTCAAATGATCAATCAACTCCGCTCCAAACAAAGCCGCAGGTGTAAAACTGCCGCCAATTAATTACTGCTGAAAATAAAGAAATTTGGTCATTTCGAAAAAAAAATATAATTTAATCGATTAAAGTTTTAAAAGGAAGTTTATCTCAGTAAATAATTGGTTAAATAATTAATACATAAATTTACTTTTACGTGAAAATTTTAAGTTGGTAAATAAGTGATTTCATGAATAAAAGCTAAACCAGTTGGAGGATGTAAACAGATGAGAACAAAGACAGTGTATAAGCAACATCTTTTATTGAAACAAATTAACCGTAAAAAGAAAGACATGTACAAAAAGGCTAAGCAATTAGGCTACACACATTCATTGGTGGTGACTTGTAGTCAAGAACTGGATCAACTCTTGAATCAATATCAAGAAGTAGGGTGAAGCAATGTTTCAATTAATCACATCATTTTTTGATACTCTATCTCCTCTAGATACACTCAACTGTTGAAACAATATAATATTGTCATACGATAAAATTCCCTTGTCGAAGAGGAAGGCGCGCAAATGCCTGTATCTCACGGCAGGGGTTTTTTAGCTTGTTAAGATACTTTGATAGTGCACATTTGTTCAGATAGATACAGTCGTTTTGAGACTCTGTGTTCAAACGTGTAAAATGATTGTAGAAATTCAATTGGAAAAAGGTGCTTTCATGAAAAAATATATCATTATCGGTGCTGGAATTTTAGGGGCTTCAACTGCTTATCACCTAGCTAAAACGGGTGCAACAGTTACCGTCGTGGATCGCTTTGATAAAGGACAAGCAACGGACGCCGCAGCAGGTATTATATG
>NZ_JBFUJC010000100.1:0-9484 GCF_056401595.1 Paenisporosarcina sp. P4_E4_2
CTTCATATCCCTCACGGTGGTATTCTGGCCGTTATGCTTGATACCGCGATGGGTGTCCTCGCAAATCATTCACTATCTGAAGAATTTGCCGCTGCAACCATGAACTTATCCATTAACTATTTGGCGACGGCCACGGAAGGTCATTTACATGCACATGCTACTTTTTCACATAAAGGACGCCAGACGATGGTGGTTACCGGTGAAATTACGGACGACAATGGCAAGAAGCTTGCGGTTGGCAATGGATCATTTTTCGTGGTTCCCCGCCATCGGTAACGTCGATAATATTAGCAGAACGGTTTGTTCGTCTGAAAAAGGGATAACTTGATCGCCAATATGTTGAGTGGACTCATGACCCTTCCCTGCTATACAGAGTAAATCTCCAGGTTTGCAATACCGAAGCGCTTGTTGAATCGCAGTTGCTCGATCGACTTCGATATGGATCTTGGAAGTCTCCGGCAAATTTCCAACGATTTGCTGGCAGATTTTCAGAGGATCCTCTAATCGGGGGTTATCTGATGTCACCCACATGCTATGTGAGTAAAATGCTGCAATCTCTCCCATAGCACTTCGCTTCGCTTGGTCGCGATTTCCTCCGCATCCGAATACAACAAGTAATCGTCCCTCAGTAATTCTTGATGCTGAAGAAAGTAGATGTTGCAGAGCTTCTGGTGTATGCGCATAATCTATGACTACTTGAAAAGGTTTTTTTAAGATGAATTGAAATCTGCCAGGGGGTAAAGTAATGTTGGGGAGTAGCGGAATAATTGATGACATCGGAATATCCAATTGACGTATAGTCGCAATTGCAGCCGCTATATTTGAGATATTATAGAGTCCTGTAAAACCAACTTCCACGTCATAGCCATCACAATCTCCTTCATCGAATATTGTCACATTCGTTGATACTGGCTTTATTTCTTTCAGCTGGATGTATTCTTCGCCAAACCAATTCAGTTCTTWCGTGCATTCTTTTCCTTTTTCCAACCAAAAAGAATCGTCTTTATTCACAACAACTTTTCGGCTTATATCCATTAATTTGCATTTTGCTTTTTTATAGGACTCAATGCCTTCATGATCTTCAAGATGATCATGTCCTAGATTTAGAAATACCCCTTGTTGGATTGAACAATGGTCCAGCCGGTGCTGTGCTAATCCCATCGATGAAGCTTCAATTATGACATGTGTAATGTTCATTTTTAACAGTCGGGCAAAGGTTTGATGGAGATGTGAAGCAGACCATGTAGTGAGTGATGGAAAATTCTCATCAACTTTTTTTCCATTTATAAAAAGTCCTAATGTACCGATTACTGCTGTTTGGTAGCCAAGCTTCGTGAGCATTTGACCTATCATATGGCTTACCGTTGTCTTACCATTGGTTCCAGTCACCGCCACCACGTGCAATTGTTTTGATGGATTCCCATGAACACGGGCACAAGCATGAGAAAGAAAGGTCCTAGTGTTTGGCACGATGCCAAACGCCACCTCTCTACACATTTTTTCATGTTCTCGATCTTCCGCAATAATACAGACCGCCCCGTTTTCGATTGCCTCATTTATAAAAGTTGCACCATTGGCATTTTTCCCTTTAATAACTACAAAGACATCACCGGCTTGAATTTCCTTGGAATTTTCTTTGACCCCACATATGATTTCATTAAAGGATCCGTGTAACCACGTACACGGCCAGTCTTTTAATAAATCGGCAATGACCAAAGTCATTGTACCCCTCCTACACAAAATGAAATTGACCGAATACATTACAGTCAAGGTACGTTCATCGTATGTAAGCATGCGGGAAAATGTCACTCATGATTAATAAGGAGCGGGTTTGATGATTGTGCAAAAATTCGGAGGCATAGCGGTGAGAGATGCAGCATCGCGGGCAGTATGTATTCAACATATTAAAGAAGGTTTAGCCAAATATAAATCGGTTCTAGTGGTTGTTTCAGCAATGGGGCGTCATGGGGATCCTTATTCCACCGATACACTGATTCGAATAACGGACGCATTTCAAATTGCACCAGAATCAAAAGATGTTGCTGCTATTTGCGGAGAGCTCCTGGCATCTTCCGTTCTATCAGCAGAATGTTTAAAGCAACAGATTCCGTGTCAATTAGCGTATGGCATACAGGCTGGTATCTACACGGATGACCATTTTGGAGATGCTTCAATTATTAAAACATCTAAAAAAGTCATTAAAGAATTGCTCCAGCATGTACCATGTGTAATTGTACCAGGGTTTCAAGGAATTACGACAGATCATCGCTTTACGACACTTGGACGCGGTGGCAGTGATTTAACTGCAATCGTGATGGCCAATTTATTCGATGCCGAGGCGGTTGAATTTTATAAAGATGTACCAGGTGTCATGTCCGGTGATCCAAAAAACTCGGAAAATGTATATAAATTACCGAAAGTTTCGTATGAAAAGCTTCAGCAGCTTTGTGAAACTGAGACACACCCACTGATACAAAAAAAAGCAGTGGACATGGCGGCTAAGCACCAAATTCCACTGCATATTCGTCCTTTCGGTTCTTCAGAAGAAGGAACATGGATAAACTCCGCTGCTCATTGACCTTTTCTGACATTCATCTCGCGTTTTACAAAGTTTTGCGTATAATATTTGCCAAATGTTCCTACGCCCAGGTGGGTAAAATCTTCTTTTAGCAAAACTTCTCTATGATCTGAAGAATTTAACCAACCATTTACAACTTCTGCTGAATCATAATAATTCGCTGCAAGGTTTTCAGCTGCACTGTCATAAACAATAAGCGACTCTTCCAAACGGTTTTCCAAATCCCCAAAATCCGGTGACTCATGAGAAAAATAATTTTGCATCGCCATATCTTCACTATGTTTGCTTGCAACAAGTCCAAGAGCATCATCTTCAATAACTGTATTAACGGAATGACGTGAACGATACACGTTCGTCAATTCAAATAATTGGCGTTCATTTGATGCATCAATAGATTTTTGCAATGTCGTTGAAGGTACTTTAGGTGCTAAGTAGTCACCTTTGTAAGTCATTTCATAAGGCTGATGGAGAACAAGTGTCTTTGGATCAGTAAAACGAATGGCTTCCACTTCTTGGTCTTCTTCATCCATATAAATTTGGGCAAAAAGCCCATCGAATTTAATTAATAATCGGTTCGTCATATCTTGGTCGTTGATGGTGAATGTATAAACATTCGAATCGATTTGCACGGTAATTTCCGACTCGATTATAGTAAAGCGGTATAAATCATCAATGGATTGCCCAACTTGATAGGGTGAGGCATCAAGGCTTTCTCCTGCAATATATATTTGAGTTATGGTGTCCCCGTTAACGCCTACCATCATATAAGAATCGAGTGACCTATTGTACACCCACCATTCATATCCGTAAGCTGAAGGCTCGATTCGGTTAGGTTCCCCAAATGATTCCACCACTTTTTTAGTATGTTGTCCAATAAGCGTAGATAGTCCTTTTTCTGGTCTTGGGACTGATTCTTCCCCAGATGGGGGTAATAAGTTTTCCTGTGGCAAAGCTTGCCCTGTTGGACCTGGCGCTTCCAATAAATCATTTTCTTGAACAGTTTGGTCGGAATAAAAAATGACAGTCATGATAATAGCTAATAAAATTAAGATTCTAACCAATACTTTCAATAAGACAACTCCTCATAAGGAAAATGATGAGTCTATTATATCAGTGTAAAGCGTATTGACACAATGTTGTCATTGCAACAGATGCAAAATTGCACTATTATAAAATGGAACGCGTTACTTAGGGTAAAGCATGTATAAGGAGGACGATTTTATGTATTTTGAAAACACAGGTATTGAAAATACAGCAGCTGATTTACAATTATTAGATGATATTATGTTAAACCACGGTCTTGTACGTGAAGGTCAATGGGATTACGAACGTGTTACTTATGACAAAAAATACGAAATTAAAGAAGGCACATTCTATTTACGTATTTTCGGCTTCACAAAAGATGGCGATGTTGGCGCTCATGATGCAATCATTACCTTGATGAAACCAGTTGTAGGTAAACATTATTTCCCTCATGGTGTTGAATATGGAGACCAAGAAGTCTTCCCGGCACATTTGGTTAAATCATGTCAGCAAACATTGGCTGCTGTTAAAGCAGATATCAATGCATTTGAAATTCGTGCATAATGGAAACGCCGAGGAATAATAATCCTTCGGCGTTTTTTCTATTGCTTTTCAAATGTGACAATGTTGTCTATACTTATACAATATGGAAAAATGAGGTGATGCTGATGCCAAAGTGGATTACCAAGAAATTTTTAATACTAGCTTTATTGATTGTATTGCTCATCCTTTTTTTAACCTTTGTACTCCCTCTCGCAGTTCCAATTCTTCTAGCTTTAATTACTGCTTTTTTCCTTGAACCGATTGTTAAATGGTGTAAAGAAAAGTTTAAATGGAATCGAAAGACTGCCGTTATTACCGTTTTTATATTATTTTTATTACTCATTACCGCTACCTTATATTTCACTATCACCCAATTAGTTGGTCAGATTATTCAATTGACTAAAATTGCACCCGATTATTTTAATACACTGTCATTGTCATGGATGAATGTCCAAAGCAAATTATTCAGTTTTACGCAAGGCATGCCCATTGAAGTGGTAACTTCGATTAAAAATGAGCTAGATGAGTTTTTAAACACTATGCAAAAAGCCATTTTGGGGATTGTAAGCTACAATAGTATCAGCAAACTGCTGACAGGCATACCAAATTTTTTAGTCAGTTTTATCGTTTACATTATCACGTTATTCCTGTTTATGTTGGACCTAACAGATCTGAAGAAAATGGTATTTCGTCATCTGACGCCTGCAACTGCTGAAAAAGTTCGTTTTATGACTTCCCGATTAAATTCTGTCATTTTTGGTTTTATGAAAGCCCAATTGCTTGCCAGTTTATTTATTTTAGTAGGAAGCTTTATTGGATTATTATTCATTGCCCCAAAATATGCAATTATAATGTCTATAGTTATTTGGATCATCGATATTATTCCTATACTAGGTTCGATTGCCATTGTCGGACCATGGTCATTGTACCAATTTGTCATTGGGGACATTGCCATGGGAACAAAACTTGCCATTCTGGCGTTAGTGTTGCTGGTCATTCGCCGTGCTGTAGAACCCAAATTAATGGGCTCTCAGATTGGTTTATCACCTCTTGCCACATTAATTGCCATGTTTATCGGATTACAAATTTTCGGTTTCCTCGGATTAATCATCGGTCCATTTGTCGTCATCATTTTCACTACAGCAAAAGAAGCCGGTATTATCAAAACCAATTTCAAACTATAAAAAATGCCAATTACCTCAATAACAAGGTGATTGGCATTTTTTATTATCTTTGATTTTGATAAAAATTAGAGGGAATCGCTCCCTTTAAATTAAAGACATTGTTTAACTGGGTCTTTAATTAAAATCCTAATATCGCTTTAAAAACAGAAGTGGTTTCTCCACCTTCATAGATGATATAAAGCAATAAGTAGACCATTACGCCTGTAATGGCAGTGAAAAACCAAATGATACTTGTAATTGGACCTAGTTTACGGTGTCTTTTCAAATTGTCTTTATAGCCAGACCAAATGGTAAAGAGACCAAATACCGCACCTGTCGTAGCCAATATAATATGAAAGACTAAAAAAGTAGTATAAAAGATTTTATATTCATCGGGTCCGCCAAAAGCTGTGTTTCCGATAAACAACGTTCGTGAAACATAAATAATAAAGAATGTCAGTGCTGCAATTGCAGCTGCAAACATGGTTTTCTTATGTGCTTCAATTTTTCTTTGTTTAATTAAAGCCCAACCAATCGCAACAAGGACGGCGCTTAACGCAATAAAAAACGTACTGATAGTCGGCAATACAAGTGGATTCATCTCTTTTTCTCCTAACACTCACCAATTTATGAAGGTTGATTATTTGTTTGCTGCATAAGCTTGTCGATCTTGTAATGCCTTTTGGGTAATCTCTTCTGCATTATCTTGTTCTGAACGATACCATTGGAAGAACACGATAGCCAATACAACTCCATAAATGATTTCTTGAATAATTTTCATAATGACACCACCTAATTGCTGGTCTTCCATTACTGGCATATTCGTAAACAGTTCTGGACCGGACAAAGTTAATCCGGACAATGTAGATGTAGGCACACAGAGTTCCATAGCTTTTAACCAAGCGTCACCATTTGAATAAGTCGCATACATTGGCTGACTTGCAAAGATAATCAGTGCACAGGCAGGCGTAATCAAAATGGCGCTCCCAATAATATAACCAATTTTACTTAATCCGTGTACTTGGTGTTCACCTTTTAATTTATTCATGATTGGCCACCAAAGAAGTACGGCAGATATGAACAAAAAGAGATTGAATACAGAATGGTAAAGCTCGTTTTGTTTAATATTATCCAAAATAAGTGGGATATGATATATAGAGAACAAGCCACTGAACACGATTAAAGCCAACAAAGGTTTGGTAAGGAATCTGAAGATGGGTTTAATAAATCGATTGTTGATGATTTTACGCCATACCCATGTTGGAATTCCAACGATTAGCAATGGCGGAACTAACATTAACAATAAAGCCATTTGCGTCATGTGCATCGAAAATAAAATATGACTCATTAAATCGATAGGTGATCCTTTCACTGCGTAAAGCAAAAGCATGGCACTGACAAAAGCTGTAATTTCTTTTTTAGTTACAGGTTGAGTCTCTTCAAACCAATGCTGTTTTTTTGAAGTTATATAAAAATAAAGCCCTATAACTACTAGCGTCAATAATAGGAAAAACGGACTCCATAACGCTTGAAATCCAAATATACTTAAAGGCATCGTTACTCGCTCCTTTTTTCTTCAGTACCCCCATTATAAATCCCATCTGCCATAACATCAATGAACGAACTATGAACAATGCGATTAAATAGACTGAAATAGAGTAGAATTCGGTTCACTTCGAAATCTATCTTCGTATTTCTACTTATAAATAGGCTTAAATAAATTTTGATTTTGTTTATCGTCCTTTTGTGCTTGCTACACCGCTCAACATGATACTGACAAGTATAAAAACCACTTGTTCGTTAATCTCACTCATATTAAGGGAATCTCCGACAAAAAATTGCCATAAAAAAAAGCAAGCAAGGAAAAACAAAACTTTCCTTGCTCGCTTCGATCGTTAATTCCACCAAATAATTGTAACAAATGTCAATACGGTAATGAAACCTACAATTACCCCACTGTATAAAAACATGGATGCAGTTTCATGACCTTTATGGCTCATATGCATGAAGTAATACAATTGTAAAACAACCTGAATCGCTGCCAATAACAAAATGATTGGCGCAACTAAATTTGGAGAGAAATCAGCATAGACTGCCGTGAATGCGATCAAAGTTAAGAAAATCATAATCGCAAACGTTGTCAATTGTCCACGCATCTCATTTGCAGAACGTCGACGTTTATACTCATATTCGGTTTGAGATTTTACATGATTGTGTACATCGTGTGCCATCTTAACCCATCACTCCCATCAAGTATACTACCGTGAAGATAAATACCCACACTACGTCAATAAAGTGCCAATAAAGAGAAGCTAAATAGAATTTAGGCGCGTTATAAAGATTCAAGCCACGCTTCGAATTTCGAACCATAAGAAGGGTAATCCATACTAGTCCAACCAAAACGTGAGCTCCGTGTGTTCCAACTAGTGTAAAGAAAGATGAACTGAAAGCACTTTGACCGTAAGTAAATCCTTCATGTACATAATGTGAAAACTCATAAATTTCAAAACATAGGAATGCAGCACCCAGTAATACTGTTACCATTAACCAAGCTTGCATTGCTTTGAAGTTATAGTTTTTCATGTGATACATCGCATAAACACTTGTTAAAGATGAAGTCAAAAGTAACATTGTCATGATGAATACTAAAGGCAATTCAAACAAACCTTGTGTCGTGAATTCCATTCCACTTGGACCTTTGTTTTTCAAAGCCAAGTAAGTAGCAAACAAACTAGCGAATGTTACAGTTTCTCCACCAAGGAAAAGCCAAAATCCAACAAATTTATTTTTACCTTCCAAAGTGGAATTTTCCGGATGATCCGGCCAAGATTGTGGGGTGTACTTAGTATTTAAGTCCATTAGTGTTTACCCCCTTTTTCATTCAATAAATCTTCTTTATGAACATGATATCCATGGTCATCTTTCAATGAACGAACGATCATTGAACCGAATGTGATAGCTAATCCCAAGAACATCACAGGCACTGCCCAAGATTTTTCTCCATTGTATAAAGCACCAAATGCTCCTACGAATAGACCAAATGAAATAACAACAGGAATAAATGAATTGTTAGGCATATGGATATCGCCTACTGGCTCTGCGTAAGTCATTCCTTCTTTATTTCCTTCTTGTTTTTCAATCCAGAATGTATCCAGACCACGAACAAGTGGTGTTTGTTTAAAGTTGTAGAAAGGTACAGGTTGTGGAACAGCCCATTCTAAAGTACGACCATCACCCCATGGATCACGACCAACTTTTTCGTTTTTCACGATCGTCATGATGATGTTCACCACTAGAACAATAACTCCGGCTGCCATGAAAATAGCACCTAATGAACTGATGAGATTGTAAGTGTCCCATCCTTGGTTTGCACCATACGTGAACACACGACGTGGCATCCCAAGTAAACCTAGGAAATGTTGGATAAAGAACGTTAAGTGGAAACCAATGAAGAATAACCAGAAAGTTACTTTTCCAAGTGTTTCATTTAACATCGTGTTGAACATTAATGGCCAGTAGAAATGTAAACCAGCTAATAATCCAAGTACTACCCCACCAACAATAACATAGTGGAAATGAGCAACAATAAAGTATGAATCGTGCAATTGATAATCAAGAGGTGCAGCAGCTTGCATGATCCCCGTTACACCACCAGCAACGAAAGATGGGATAAACCCAATCGCGTAAAGCATAGGTGTTGTAAAGATGATACTTCCGCCCCACATTGTAAGCAWCCAGTTAAAGATTTTTACTCCGGTAGGAACCGCGATTGCCATTGTCGCAACAGCAAAGATTGCGTTAGCAGTTRGTCCCATACCTACTGTAAACATATGATGTGCCCAAACCATGAATCCTAAGAAACCGATTAATACAGTTGCGAAGACCATAGCTGAATAACCAAACAAACGTTTACGTGAGAACGTAGGGAATATTTCTGAGAAGATACCGAAAGCAGGTAAAATCAAGATATATACTTCAGGATGTCCGAAGATCCAGAATAAATGCTCCCAAATAATAGTATTACCACCCATTGTATGATCAAAGAAGTTTCCTCCGAACATACGGTCAACGATCATGAAAATGATCCCAATCGTCAATGGTGGGAAAGCGAATAGAATTAATGCTGATGCAACAAAAGTTGTCCAAGTGAACAATGGCATACGCATGTAAGTCATAC
>NZ_JBFUJC010000101.1:0-9480 GCF_056401595.1 Paenisporosarcina sp. P4_E4_2
TAACCACATACGCTCATCCACTCGACGTGCCATAAGCATCGTTTCAAAAATTTTCAGTACGTCATCGTTTGATAACCCTAGTTCTTCATGACGATTTTTCACCATCTGAACATCCCCCTTTTAATCTAATTTTTTTACATGTGAATTGCTTTACCTTCAACAGCCAACGCCGCTTCGCCAATTACTTCTGAAAGTGTAGGATGCGGATGAATTGTACTAGCAACTTCCCACGGTGTTGCATCTAGTACCATTGCCAGACCAGCTTCAGAAATCATATCTGTAACGTGTGGTCCAATCATGTGTACACCTAAAATATCATTCGTTTTCTTATCGGCAATAATTTTCACGAATCCGTCTGATTCACCATAAACAAGCGCTTTACCTATGGCTTTAAATGAGAATTTACCAACTTTCACGTCAAACCCTTGATCTTTAGCTTGCTGTTGTGTAATTCCAACGCTTGCTGCCTCTGGATTTGAGTAGATACAACGTGACACCAAGTTGTAATCAATCGCATGAGTTTTTTGACCAGCAATGTGTTCCACTGCTGTAATACCTTCATGAGAAGCAACATGTGCCAATTGTAATCCTCCGATTACGTCACCAATAGCATAAATATGAGATTCTTTTGTTTGGAATGTGTCTTTAACTTGAATAAATCCTTTTTCAACCACAATATCCGTATTTTCGATTCCGATGCCTTCTACATTTGCTTGACGGCCAACCGAAACCAACATTTTTTCAGCAGTGAAAGTTTTTGTTTCTCCTTTGAATTCGGCAGAAATTGTTACACTTCCTTCAGCTGTTTCCAATGTTTCTGGTAAAACTTTTGCACTTGTCGCAAATGTAATGCCTTTTTTCGCTAATAGCTTCTGCATTTCTTTTGAAATGTCAGCGTCCTCAGTAGGAATAATGCGATCAGCATATTCAACTACTGTTACTTCAACACCAAAATCATTCAACATTGAAGCCCATTCAATCCCAATGACACCGCCACCAACAATCAAAATTGATTTTGGCAATTCGGTCATAGCCAATGCTTCGTCAGAACTCATAACGTGTGTTCCATCGATTGTTAAACCAGGCAATGTACGTGGACGTGATCCAGTTGCGATAATCACATTTTTAGGGATAAGCATTTCATTCTCATCGCCATTGTTCATTTCAACAGAAACCGTTCCACCTGGAGAAGGCGAGAAGATTGATGGTCCCAACATTCTGCCAGTACCTTCATATACATCAATTTTCCCTTTTTTCATTAATCCTTGAACACCTTGATGAAGTTGGGAAACAATGCTTTCTTTACGGGCTTGTACACGGGAGAAATCCAATGAAACTTCTCCAGTATTTACGCCAAAGTCAGCTGCATGATTTTTTGTCGTCGAATATACTTCTGCACTGCGAAGTAGGGCTTTGCTTGGAATACAGCCTTTATGTAGGCAAGTTCCACCTAAGTTACCTTTTTCAACGATTGCTGTTTTAAGTCCTAATTGAGCCGCGCGGATTGCTGCTACATACCCGCCTGTTCCGCCTCCAAGAATAACGATATCGTAATTATGAGCCATAACTTTCGGCCTCCTTTTATTTGAGGTTCGGATATACTTTTGCTTTTTCTTCCCCATTTAATACGCGAATTGCACCTTCAGATAATGCTTGCAATTCGTTCTCTCCGGGTTGGACTACTACATCAGCGATCCAGTTGATTCTTTTTGAAATGGATTCAACAAAATCTTTCCCATATGCTAATCCACCAGTTAATATGATAGCGTCAATTTTACCTTCAAGCACGGCACTAGCTGAGCCAATTTCACGGGCGACTTGATATGCCATTGCCTCGTAAACAAGTTCAGCTTCTTTGTCACCTTTTGCAATGCGTTTTTCAACCGCCACTGCGTCATTGGTTCCAAGATAGCTTACTAATCCGCCTTGACCGACTAATTTCTTCATAATTTCGTGACGGTAGTATTCACCAGAAAAACAAATATCGATTAAGTCGCCTGCAGGAACTGTTCCCGCTCTTTCCGGACTGAATGGACCTTCACCGTGTAAACCATTGTTTACTTCAATTACCCGCCCATTCTCATGAACACCAATTGTAATACCGCCACCCATATGGGTTACAATCAGTCTCATGTCTTCATAGGCTTTGCCGCACTTTTTAGCATATCGTCGTGCAACAGCTTTTTGATTTAATGCATGGAAAATCGATTTTCGTTCGATTAACGAGAATCCTGAAATGCGTGCAATCGGAGCCAACTCATCGACGACCACTGGATCGACAATGTAAGAAGGAATATTTAAACCTGTTGCAATTTCAAATGCTAAAATCCCACCTAAGTTTGAAGCGTGTTGACCTGAAAAACCTTTTTTTAAATCTACTAACATTGCGTCATTTACCGCATAAGTTCCGCCTTCAATTGGACGAAGGAGTCCGCCTCTGCCACAGATAGCTGACAATTTCGAAATGTTGATTCCTTCTTCATCCATTGCTTCTAAAATGGTTTGCTTACGAAATTCGTATTGATCAATGATAGAAGAAAATTTGCCGATTTCCTCAGAAGAGTGTCGGATCGTTTTTTCCATCAATAAAACATCGTTTTCAAAAACACCAATTTTTGTAGATGTGGAACCCGGGTTGATGACAAGAATGCGATATGAATGTTCTTGCACAATGATTCCTCCCAAAAATGTCTTTAAAGATAAGAACAGATACAAACATAAATGAAAGTATCTGTCCTTTTCTTTTCTTTAATCAAGCTCTGTTAACTTTATTATGTCGATTTTTTTAACAACAGAGGGAATTAGCTCCCTTTCCTCGGACGAACTTGCAAGCCCGTTTTTCCGCAGGAAAGAATTAGGTCAAAGCTTTAGTTTGACCTAATTCTTTGCGACGATTCTAGCGCAGAAACAGGAGCACAGGTTTTGTCGCTTATTCCCTCGCTATCTACAAAATCGTTGTCAGAGCAATGTATTATCTTCCGCTTAAAATATGTTTTTCGTTAAGTAGAAAATTGCTGCGTGATTTTCCAACACGAGCGATACGTTCTTCAGCTAAACGGTCAGCTGCAACGTATGTAGGAATTCCTTGTGTACGTGAAATTTCCATTACTTTAGCAATGTTATCATAGACTGTTTCTACTCGTTTCATTGCACGTTCACGGTTGTAGCCATATAGTTCATCAGCAACGTTTATTACGCCACCAGCATTGATTACATAATCAGGTGCATATACGATTCCAAGTTCGTGCAATTGATCGCCATGTTTTGTTTCTTTTAATTGGTTGTTTGCAGCTCCTGCAACAACTTTTGCTTTCAATTGTGGAATTGTTTCGTCGTTAATGATTGCGCCTAGAGCACATGGAGCAAAGATGTCTACATCTTGAGAGTAGATTTCATCCGTGTTCACTGCAGTAGCACCGAACTCTTCTACTACACGATCAACAGCTGCTTTATTGATATCCGTAACAATTAATTTCGCGCCTTCTTCATGTAAGTGACGGCATAAGTTGTATGCAACGTTACCAACACCTTGAACAGCGATGCGTTTGCCTTCAAGTGAATCGCTACCGAAAGCTTCCATTGCAGCAGCTTTCATACCACGGTATACGCCGTAGGCAGTTACTGGAGATGGGTTACCTGAAGAACCAAATGCAGGTGAGATACCTGTTACATAGTTTGTTTCTTCATGGATTAAGTCCATATCAGCTACAGTTGTACCAACATCTTCAGCTGTAATGTAACGACCGTTTAAGCCTTGGATGAAACGACCGAACGCACGGAACATTTCTTCGTTTTTATCTTTTAATGGATCGCCAATAATAACCGTTTTACCACCACCAAGGTTTAAACCGGCAGCAGCATTTTTGTAAGTCATTCCTTTAGCCAGACGAAGTGCATCTTCAATTGCAGCTTCTTCAGAAGCGTAAGTCCACATGCGTGTACCACCCAATGCTGGTCCTAAAGTTGTATCATGAATCGCGATGATTGCTTTTAAGCCTGATGTTTTATCTTGGCAGAACACCAATTGTTCGTAATCATAAGTCTCCATATATTTAAAAATTTCCATTTTAAATTCCTCCTTTGATTTGGTGGTTCATTAATTCTTAGATGAGCAAATTGCTAATGCTAAAGAGTTTAATTTACTTTCTGCGCTGTCTGAACGAGAAGTTAGGACAATAGGTGCTTTAGCCCCTACAATCACTGCCCCTACTTTTGCATGTGCAAAGTAAACAAGTGATTTGTATAAAATATTGCCTGATTCTATATTCGGTACAAGCAAAATATCTGCTTGTCCAGCATGTGGACCTGTCAAACCTTTGTGATGAGCCGCATCAACTGAAATGGCATTATCCAGAGCAACTGGACCATCAATCACGCAACCTTTTATTTGTCCTCTTGTATTCATCGCAACCAGAGCAGCTGCATCAAGAGTTGGTTGCATCGATGGGTTGACGGTTTCAACTGCAGCCAATGGTGCAACTACAGGAGTTTCGACTCCCACGGCGTGAGCTACCTTAACGGCATTTTGCACAATTTGCGCTTTTTGCTTTAAATCAGGTGCAATGTTCATAGCCGCATCCGTAACAAAAATCAAACGATCAAAACCATTAATTTCAAATGCAGCTACATGAGATAGGACGCTTCCCGTTCGCAATCCAAAGTCTGGGTTCAAAACAGCTTTTAGGATAAGAGCGGTTGGAATATGCCCTTTCATTAATACGTTCGCTTCATTTAAATGGACGGCTTTGACAGCTGCAATCGCCGCTTGTTGATCATCCTTTACGTGTTGTGTATAAATTTTCGGATGATTTAACAAGTGAGGATAGTGCATGACTATCATTTCTTTTAATTTGTGTTCGTCATCATATAGACGAAAACTCGCCATGTCATGCTCAATGGCCAAGTTAACCGCTTCAAGCACTTCCAGATTAGCAGCAGATGCAACCGCAACTACATTATCATCTGAAGAAGAAGCTTGTCGTATTAAATCGTTTAGATTCAATGAAATCACCTCAACATTCATAATTTAAGCACAAAAAGCACCTTGATAACAATAATGAAAACGCTTTATTTGGCAAGATTTCGTACTTTTCGGTATGCAAATGATTGCAAACCATGCAATTTTTTGCATACATTGTTATTCTAGCTCATATTTTTCTAATTTATAATAAAGCGTACGAAGAGAAATCCCCAAATGTTTAGCTGTTTTAGATTTATTGCCATTCATCATTTTCAGAGTTGATGATAAAATCTCTTTTTCCATACGCTCCATTTGATCGGCAAGCGGCAATATCTCTTGTAATGGTTTTTTGGAGTCTGGTTCCTGGTGTTCCAACATCGACAATGGAAGATGATGGTCATCTAAAATCGATTCAGTTGGCCTCATAAAAATCATGCCTCTACTGATAATATTTTCAAGTTCCCGCACGTTTCCTGGCCAAGAATAAACGACCAGCCTTTGCATGGCCACTTCGGATATCCGTTCGACGTTTCGACCATATTCTTGATTAAGCTTAACCAACAGTCGTTCCGCAATAGCTGGAATATCTTGTTTGTGATTGCGTAACGGCGGAATTTGAATGGGCATGCGGTTCAATCGATAATAGAGATCTTCTCTGAACTTACCTTCTAGCATTGCTTTTTCCATATGGATATTGGTTGCAGCAATTACTCTTACATCTATCGTGATGGATTTCGTACCACCAACTCGAACGATTTCATTCTCTTGCAAGACGCGAAGCAATTTTGCTTGCGTGTTGCTCGAAAGTTCACCAATTTCATCCAAAAAAATACTGCCATGGTTCGCTTCTTCAAATAATCCTCGTTTACCACCGAGTTTTGCCCCAGCAAAAGCATCTTCTTCGTAACCGAACAATTCACTTTCAAGCAGATGCTCCGCGATGGCTGCACAATTGACACGAATGAACTTATTGTACTTCCGATCACTGGAACTATGAATGGCATGGGCAAAAAGTTCTTTCCCTGTTCCTGATTCGCCTCGTAATAGCACGGTAACAGGCGTTTTAGCAGCCAGCTTAGCCTGTTCAATTGAAATTCTCATTTCGTGTGAATCACCAATGATGTCGTCAAAAGTGTACTTCGATTCCAGTGTACGAATGATACTTCTGGCGCGATCAAGTTCTTTCATCAATGAACGGATTTCAGTCATATCATGAATGACACCGACGCTTCCTTTCAATCGATTGTTGACAATGATTGGTGCCACATTCACGATGACTTCACGTTTCAACGGACCAACACGCATATTGACACCACGGATAGGCTTACGCAGTTGCAGCACTTTCAAATGCATACTCTCGCCTTCACTAATATCTGCAGTTGCTGGCTTTCCGATAATATCATCTGTTTCCAGCCCCGTAATTCTCGTATAGGCAGGGTTAATCAAAATACCCTTCCCTTCTTCATCCACAACGGAAATGGCATCATCACTTGACTGGATGATAGCTTGAAGCATGGTCTGTATTTCTTTTAAATTGGTTATTTCACCTGCTAAACTAACGACTTCCGTAATATCCTTGAAAACTGAAAATGCCCCGATACGGACACCTTTTTCATCTATGACGGGAAATCTTGAAGTGACAATTTTCGTACCATTACTCAGTACTAATTCGCGATTCACTTCTGTTCTGCCGGTTTCAAAAGTTCGGGGTAATTCACTGGAAGCAATGACATCATAAATTGGCTTACCAAGAGCTTGGTCCATTAAAATATCAGTCATTCTCTCAGCACTTTTATTGAAGAAGTTGACGTTTCCATTTGCATCAATACCTATCATACCTTCTTCAATCGAATTAAAAATCAATTGTTGTTTATGTGTTTCTTCACGAATCGTTTGAATAAATTGGTCCTTTTCTCTTATCAAGCGAATCAGTATATTCGCCACTGACCCAGGTATTAAGACGGTTTGTGAGGGTCTTTCCATTAAAAGTTCATCAAAAACTTCAGGCTGACCAGTCAAATCAAAAATCATATGTAAATCATCAGTTAAAAAAGGCTTCCATTCCGCACTTGCTGGAATGTTATGCTGTTTTGCAATCTGAATGGCAGGTGCTCGTTCATCAATATCAACTACTCGTTTTACATGAAAAAATTCAGCTGATAATAATAATTTCAAAATCGCGGTTCCGCCAACGCCGCCTCCAATGATTAAAACATTWTGCAAGGACATTCACATCCCTCTTTCGTCGTGTGCAATATATTGCAAAACTTTCCTCTATCATACCTCATTGAGTTTGAACTGACAATTATTCTAGGGTAGTGCAATGGAACGAAAATGATATTCCGTGTTAAACTAGACTAGATTATAATTTAATTGGCTCTGTTAAAAAATGCTATTGTTTATCGTAAATCTGCACCCTTACGGCATGCACGGCTGAATAATTAACAGCTTTCTTTAATTTAGTAATTTAATTTAATGCAGTAGGAGATGAATACTATTGGCACGAATGTTAGCTTTTCTTGTGTTATTGATTCCTGGATTGATGGCGGCGGGTGGAATTAAACTTATACGTGATACCCTATTCGGAAAATTAATTGGATCCATCCCATTTTTATGGCTACAATTCCTGATAGGTATTGTTTTATTAGTTATCGGATTTGGATTTTTTGCAGGTTTCTTACTACATAGAGATCGGAAAAATGGTAAAGTACAAGCTAAATTCGCTAAAGGAAAAACGAAGAATTAACTTTAGTTGCGTTAGCCACTAAAAAAGGAATCCCGATTTCGACATCAGGATTCCTTTTTCAATTGTTTCATTAATACTTTATCGGGATAATCGGTGATCCACCCCAAAACTACCGGGTGAGGATCAACTAAATATTTTTCATTTCCATCAATACCATAAAATCTTAGTGGCATGTTAGCTTTATAGGCCAAATCCAACTTCCTCTTCGAATAATGCCTTTTGTGCATATGAAGTGCATCTGCTGCAGTTAATCGGCCAAGCTCTTCCCAATTTGTTTTTTTCGTCCCGATATAAGCAGTCTGTAACATCGGATTACATTTTTTAATTCGTTCCAAAACATCATAATGAAACGATGAAAAATGAATATTCAAATGTGAATATGTCCGTTTAAACAATAGGTCAATTTGTTCTGGAGCATTCACAAACGTTTCTTTTAATTCTACATTCAATGCCAGTCCATTTTTCGCAGCAAAAGCCAGCACTTCCTCAAAAGTTTGTATAGATTCCCCATTTACTAATCGCCAAAATGAGGTTCCTAATTTTAACTTTTTCACTTCTTCATAATTCATTGACGAAACATCCCTACGAGTCTTGGCTAAGCGCCAAAAGTCCATATCATGGGTTACAATAGGTACTAAATCTTTTGTTAACTGTAAATCGATCTCTAACCCATCCGCTCCCAGTTCAATCGCTTTTGCAAAAGCAGCAGATGAATTTTCAAGTGCATACGCAGATGCACCACGATGTGCGTATATTGGTACTCTCATCATCTATCGTCAACACCTTGTCTGTATGTATAGTTTTCTTTACCCTATCTTCACTAATATATGCATCTTTTTCCATGGAACTGAGGTAAAAAACACAGATGCAGGAAAAGCGATACCTGTGTTTTATTATTTACCAGCCATATTTTTTCTAATAGCTTATTCAAATCACCATCTCCTCTTTACATATTATACCAAGTCTACTTAACTGCTCTCCTTTGATTAATGAATTTTCCGTGAATTAGTTAACAAAGAAATAACACTATGACATGGATTGCTAGATCTGAGAATTGAGCTAAGCTGTTTCTAGTTGACTTTATATGACATACTTTTCGATATAATAAAAAAACCAATGAATAATAAAATTCATCGGTCATTTTAGTAAAAGTATTTTGGTTTTGAATCAGATTTTTGTTGAATTGGTTGGCTTACGAATGTCCGCAAGCCCAGTCATCTCAATGATTAGCTAGCCATGTTTTCTAAGCGAATTTTATCAGCAATCATTGCTATGAACTCAGAATTTGTCGGTTTGCTCTTCAAGTGATGAACAGTATAACCGAATGTTTTCGAGATGGACTCATAGTTTCCGCGGTTCCAAGCGACTTCAATAGCATGACGGATTGCCCGTTCTACACGAGATGACGTTGTGTTAAATTTAATCGCAATCTCAGGGTACAAGACTTTTGTGATTGAACCCAATAATTCGATATCTTCATATACCATGTGAATAGCTTCACGTAAGTACGCGTAACCTTTGATATGAGCAGGTACACCAATTTCTTTAATAACTGCTGTAATCGTTGTATCAATCATTTTTTGATTCACTTTTTGCTGTGGTTGGCTCTGAAGAACGCTCGTACGTGGAGCACTTTCTGTCTTATGGCCAGCTACTTGAAGAATTTGATTGACTAAGCGATCAAATTCAAATGGCTTCAACATAAAGTAGGAAGCACCTAATTCCACTGCTTGTTTCATTACATCTTCTTGACCGAAAGCAGTCAGCATAATCA
>NZ_JBFUJC010000102.1:0-9451 GCF_056401595.1 Paenisporosarcina sp. P4_E4_2
TCTTAGTTGTTTCGTTATTGATTGTTTCTTATATAGATACAATTCGGATTGCCAAACCTTCAAAAAACCAAGTTAAAGGGGTTCATCAGGATGCTCTTTGGGCATCTATTCACACAATGGCGAATGGTTTGGCGGTAGCATTTATTTTATTTGACGTATAACAGTATTTAATTAGTTCGCAGTTCAACCATAATACGCTTCTTMAACTAACCTGCCCCGTTAGTTCAATAAGAAAAAAGGCTTCACTCCTTATTGAAGTAAAGCATCCGTTACATCCGTTAGTAAAAATACCTATAAGTGGTCAGTCTAAAATCTATTGTACACTTTAGTTCAAATTGAATAATTCCGAAATAATTTCAGCACTTCCTGGAGAAAACATAAATAATGAGAATGAAATAAATAATAGTCCTACAAATACCAAGCTAAATTTTTTATTCCCAAGTAGCCCCTTAACTACTAAAAATAATCCTACAAATAATATTAAGAAATACCAAAAGCCCATAATCTCCCCCCTCGTTTAACTTAATAAAATGACGTTACCGTTCACTATAAAGTTCATTCTTGCTTATTGAAGTAAACTGCCCCGTTAGTTGAATAAGTTCAACAAAAAAGCGTTAATCCTTCTTGGATCAACGCATCTCGTTAGTTAATTAAATTTGTTTTCTAATCTTATTATCCCAGTGTGTCTATGTCACTTTTGTATTCTAAAATATCCCCAGGCTGACAGTCCAAAGCCTTACAAATAGCTTCTAAAGTTGATAATCGAATTGCTTTTGCCTTTCCATTTTTCAATATAGAAAGGTTAGCCATTGTGATTCCAACCCTCTCCGAAAGTTCTGTTACGCTCATTTTTCTTTTAGCCAACATCACATCAATATTGATTATAATCGCCATTTTACTCACCTCAGACCGTTAAATCATTTTCTGATTTTATATTTATGGCATTTATTAATATCTTTTGAAGAACAGCAGCAAAGACTGCAATCACAATTGAAGCAAAAATAATGACCATTCCGATTACTACGAGTCCAGGGGCATCGTCTGAATCTGCTACGAGAAATATGGCTGGCAATACTGCCACATATAAGATACTGATTGTGATTGCACAGTATTTTATATTCTTTAAAGCCTTTACAGATAATTCCGAGAAAGCTTCGTTCTTGTCAATATAGCTTAAAAGTCTTAAAGCCTGATACAGAGCGAAGAAAAACGGAATCGCCGTTGCATACATACAGATTAAAACAGGATATTGCAAATAAGCCAGCCCATTTTCGAATTCTGTGTAAAGGTCAGCGAACTCAGGCAACACAAATATACATAAAGCAAGAATCGGAATTCCCATAAGAAAAATAACTACCTTTAAAAAGAGTGTTTCTCGTTTCATATAAAGCACCTCTCCTATTTATCTTCAATTTGATTTTAACAGGATATTTATCGTTTCACAATAAATTATTATCCTTTCCAATTCTATTCTTGCTGTATTATAAATATTCCTTTAATTTTAGACAATGAAAAAGCATTCCCCTTTGAATGACATCAGTATTCGAGCTAAAGAAATAAAAAAGAGGCTTCACATAAACTTGAACAATTTATGTGAAGCCTCTAGTCATATACACTATGTTAGCAAAATTACATTACAATATCCGCTGCTCTTCTACCTAACTTAAGATGTCTAGTGGTGAATTGTTGAAACTGATCCTTTGTAGTCAATACTGTAAGAATAGAACTTAAGAACAGAGCAATATAGTTTCCATATTTATCCATATTTAGTCCTAATATAAAAGTTACACTTGTAGCTGTAATAACCATCATTAACTTATACCATAAAGCTTTCATCACTCAATTTAAACACCTCGATTTAATTACTTAAGTATAAATTCACCTTGAGGTATTAGATTCCTTTTAATAATGAGCATAAAAAATAAACCTCAATCGGTGTTAGCGATGTTGCGCATAATGTTCCTACTGTAAACAAACAATCTCTTACATGCTAAAGAATTTTTTTATAACAGAAATAAATAGAATTAAAAAGTTTTACTTATATTCGTTATTTTCTAAAACAATTACTTGATCCTTATTGTTTTGGGCTATTTGTTTTGTATTTTCTACCAACCGAAAAATATTATCACAACATTGTTTTGCACCAATAACTAATAATGGCACACCAATAAAATCAATTTTTAATCCTCTAGAAAAAAAACCCCCAATCGACATCGCTAATGGTACAGTTGGTGATGTATTGGAGAAGATTATTTGTTCATGAAATTGATGTTTACTTTGAATCAATAAAATTAAATTTTTCATTGCTGGAACAACAAGTTTAGAAGATTTCCGACCTATTGTATACACTGGGTCTCCATTTTCATCTATCCCATGGAAAATGATGTTTCCAAAATCCTTTTTAGTTAACTTATTGAAATAGTTTACACTTAATATTTCTTCTTTTGTCAGTTCTCGTTCTGATTGGATAATTTCTTTTAAATGATATGCCGCTGCCAGAGCTGTAGTATGAGTTCCACCATAGTCATTATATATATAAATCACGATATCATCCTTTGAATTGTTTTCTTAGATTATTATGGGCATTAAATCTAAATCTAAACTCAATTCTTTTGATTAACAATTAATAAATTTACATAAAAAGCAACGCTAGCTTATGCTGCGTTTAATATTCTGAGAGCGAAATAAAAGGAACGTCCGGGTTGAAGTTCCTTTTAATTTCTACACATAACTAAGGATAGAAAAAAAGAGGCTTCTCAAAAGTTCAGTGAACTCATGAAAAGCCTCTCAAAATCAACTACGAATTAAAATCACGGCACCATTCCGGCACCAAAAACTTTCAAGTCTTAAAAGCATTGATATATCAACTTTTTCGAGACTATATTACATCATGCCGCCCATTCCGCCCATGTCAGGCATACCGCCGCCTGCATTTTTGTCTGGAATTTCTGCTACTACTGCTTCAGTAGTTAGGAACATGGCTGCTACAGATGCTGCGTTTTGAAGTGCAGAACGAGTAACTTTAGTTGGATCCACGATACCCGCTTCCATCATGTTCACCCATTCGCCGTTTGCTGCGTTGAAACCAATACCGATTTCTTCACGTTTCAAACGATCCACAATGATTGAACCTTCAAGACCTGCGTTGTTTGCGATTTGACGAACTGGCTCTTCAAGAGCACGAAGAACAATTTTCACACCAGTTGCCACGTCACCTGTTGCATCTGAAGTTACTTCCACAACTTTGTTGTAGACGTTAACTAGTGCAGTACCACCACCAGAAACGATACCTTCTTCAACAGCCGCACGTGTAGAGTTCAGTGCATCTTCAATGCGAAGTTTACGCTCTTTTAGTTCTGTTTCAGTTGCTGCACCGACTTTAATCACGGCAACACCACCTGAAAGTTTTGCTAAACGTTCTTGTAGTTTTTCTTTATCGAATTCAGAAGTAGTATCTTCTAATTGTGAACGGATTTGGCTTACGCGACCCGAAATTTTTTCTGGTTGGCCAGCACCTTCAACGATTGTTGTGTTTTCTTTCGTTACCACAACTTTCGCTGCGCGTCCTAATTGAGTGATGTTAGCAGACTTCAAGTCTAAACCAAGTTCTTCAGTGATTACTTCGCCACCTGTAAGAACCGCGATATCTTCCAACATAGCTTTACGACGGTCGCCGAATCCAGGTGCTTTTACAGCAACTGCATTGAATGTGCCACGTAATTTGTTCACTACTAATGTAGCTAAAGCTTCGCCTTCAACGTCTTCAGCAATCAAGATCAATGGTTTACCTTGTTGAACCACTTGTTCTAATACTGGAAGAATCTCTTGAATGCTTGTGATTTTTTTGTCCGTGATCAAGATATATGGATTTTCTAAAATAGCTTCCATTTTCTCTGAATCCGTAACCATGTATGGAGATGCGTAACCGCGATCAAACTGCATACCTTCCACTACATCAAGCTCAGTTGTGAATCCTTTAGATTCTTCAATTGTGATAACGCCATCGTTTCCAACGCGTTCCATTGCTTCCGCAATCAATTGACCAACTTCTTCGTCAGCAGCAGAAATAGATGCTACTTGAGCAATCGATTCTTTGCCTTCGATTTCTTTAGAGATTTCTTTTAACTCAGTAACTGCAGCAGCAACCGCTTTTTCGATACCTTTACGGATACCGACTGGGTTAGCGCCAGCTGTTACGTTTTTCAAGCCTTCGCGAATCATCGCTTGTGCAAGAACTGTTGCCGTAGTTGTACCGTCACCTGCAATTTCATTTGTTTTAGAAGCAACTTCAGCTACAAGCTTAGCGCCCATGTTTTCAAATGGATCTTCAAGTTCGATCTCTTTTGCAATCGTTACACCATCGTTAGTAATAAGTGGTGAACCGAATTTTTTCTCAAGAACGACGTTACGTCCTTTTGGTCCAAGCGTTACTTTTACAGCATCCGCCAATTTATCTACACCACGAAGCATCAAACTGCGTGCGTCTTCACTGAATTTAATTTCTTTTGCCATTTTGTAAACCCTCCTAAAATATGTTTAAGTATTAGCCTACAATTGCTAAAATATCATTTTCACGTAAAATCAAGAATTCATTACCTTCAAATTTCACTTCAGTACCTGCGTATTTAGAGAAGATGATTTTGTCGCCTTCTTTTACATCCAACTCAACACGTGTGCCGTTATCCAGTACACGACCAGTTCCTACAGCAACTACTTTGCCTTCCTGCGGCTTCTCTTTAGCAGAGTCTGGAAGTACGATACCGAATGCAGTTTTTTCCTCAGCTTCGATTAATTCGATTACAATACGATCGCCTAATGGTTTTAACAAGTGAAACAACCTCCTTGAATGGTAGTAATTATTTTATTAGCACTCTCTCTTCTTGAGTGCTAACACAATTCCTATCATAATGAATCACTCACATTTTTGCAAGTGGGAACATACAGATTTTTTGTATTCTTTGCGAGGACTCACGAAAAACAATACAATAGGAAGAGAACTTCTTTTGATGAAAGGAAACTATCTGTGAAAAATAACAAAACAGCGTTTTATCTCATATTGGTTTACATCGTAATGCAACTGTCTGGCGCCTTATTTGCTCCCCTCATTTTCAGCTATTTGAAAGGTCGGGAAGGCATGGAAATCGAGCAAGCCAAGTTGTTAGCAAGTGGCTGGTGGGTGTTCCTGAGCATGGCAGTGGCCACACTTATTGTTTTACTAATCATTCGTAAAGATGGTGCTTTTTTAAATCACTTAAAGGGTAAAAAGAGTTCTGTCCCCGCTTCGATTCTTTGGGGAATTGCCGGTTTCTTTATGGTACTCTTCGGACAAGCCATTGCCTCGCTTATTGAACAATCCTTTGGAATCGAGCAGGGATCCGAAAATACCGCTTCACTAATACAAATTGCCGAAGCAGTGCCAATGGCGATTTTTGCGATTGCCTTGTTTGCCCCTATTCTTGAAGAACTGATTTTCAGACGGGTCATTTTCGGTAACCTTGTCCAAAAAACAAATTTCTTCATTGCAGGTGCAGTGAGTGCCATCGTATTTGCGATTATCCATTTTGATTTCACACACCTTTTACTCTATGCCGTGTCAGGATTTATATTCGCATTTTTATACTATAAAACTAGACGAATTTTGACTTCGATCATCTCCCATATGCTGTTGAATGGGTTTGTTGTATTGATTCAATTAAATATGGAGAACATTGAACGCTATCAAAAGTATTTAGAATCACTATCCAATTCACAATAATAAAAGCACTAAAAGCAAAAAGCCTTCCACCATTATAGAGGTGGAAGGCTTTCATTTTGGCGTTTCGCTTCTTCGATTTTTTGAAGAGCTTCTGCCTTTATAAATTTGCGATAGCCTATTTTGGCTATGACAATGCTGAATTCAAACAGCAAGATGAGCGGAAGTGTAACCAAAACGTGCGACATAATATCTGGTGGCGTTAAAATATCCGCAACCACCACAAGCACAAGGTAAATATACTTGCGATACTTGGTCAGCATCATCGGTGTCAAAATCCCTAATCGGGTCAGGAACAGCAAGATAACCGGCATTTGGAAAACAAAACCGAATGGAATGGTCAATTGAAACAGGAATTCGAAGTATTCATTGATCCCGATTGTCTGCACAATGTTCAGATCAGCTGATAAGTCAGCCATGAAATGGATGACAAATGGGAATACGACATAGTAGGAAAATGAAACCCCTGCTATAAATAACAAAAAGATAAACGGAATGTAGCTAAGAGTTGCCGTTCGCTCTTTTTGATAGAGTCCTGGAGAAATGAATGCCCAAATTTGATATAAAATGAGTGGGGATGTCATGACTATTGCCAAAACCATCATTACGGAAATTAATATTTTAAATGGATCCGTAATTTTAAATGCATTCAATGTTATGTTGCGTGCTTCTTCACTTACCTGCAAAAATTCTATCAGTGGGCCAGCTAGGAAATAGCTGATGATCACTGCTATAACAAAGAAAACGACGATTATCATCAGTCGTTTTCTTAATTCAATAATATGTTCAACTGTAGTCATGTCTCTTTCTTCCATCAGAAAAACACCCTAACGTACTTACTTATCTTCTTCTTCTATCTTTTTCTTCTTTTTATGATCGTCATCTTCGTCGTCATCGACTAGACCTCTTGTTGCATTTTTGAATTCGCGAAGCGAACTGCCGAATGCTCGTCCCAGTTCAGGAAGCTTTTTCGGACCGAATACAAGTAAAGCCACTACCACAATCAATAAAATACTCAATGGACCTGTAGGCATGATAGGCACCTCCTCGTGTCTATATTTATTTTAACGCATTTTTGCTTAGTTTGCTATTTGCTTCTATGAATTATGTGTGAACGTTTCTTCATCCTGTTTAATGAAGTAAATCAGTGTTTGCAGCTCTACGGACAAATCAATTGTATGAACACGTATCGTATCAGGGACAGTCAGACGAATCGGCGTGAAGTTCAAAATCCCTTTTACGGATGTTTTCGTTAATCGGTCCGTTACTTCCTGCGCTGCTCTTGAAGGCACGGTTAAAATCACGAGTTCGATTCCGTATTCCTGTATTTTTTCTTCTAGCTTGCTAGGCTCGAAGATCGGGATGTCACTAATCATCCCATCTTTCGTTGCACTTGTATCAAATGCCACTACGATTCGGGTGTTATGATTTTTATGGAAATTGTATTTCAGAAATGCCGTCCCTAAACTACCTACACCAATTAATGCGACATTCGTTTCTTCATCCTGATCGAGTGTTTGACGGAAAAATGCCAACAGATTTGGCACATCATAACCGTAACCTTTTTTGCCTAACGCACCAAAATGTGAAAAGTCCCGGCGAATAGTTGCTGAATCTATTTTCATCGCTTCACTCAGTTCCTGTGAAGATACCCTTTTCTTCCCTGCGTTCGAGAAGTTTTGGATGAATCGGTAATAGAGAGGTAATCTTTTAGTTGTAGCTTGTGGAATTTTAAGCGGTTCTTGTTTCATGCCGTTCCTCCTGCATTCAAGCGAAATCGCTTTCATCTTACATGAGTAAATGAGAGAAGTAAAGTTCAGTCGTTGCATGAGTTCCTGGCATCCATTAAACTAAGTGAGAACTGAGGTGGAATTCATGATTGTCTTACAAGTGAATCAATTATATAAATCGTTTGTCGTCGATGAAATATTAAGCGGTGTCAAACTTGAAATTAACCATCGTGACCGTGTGGCTTTAGTCGGACGAAACGGTGCCGGAAAGTCGACACTCCTGAAAATTATTGCAGGTGAAATGTCGTATGACTCTGGAGAAATCATCATTCCTAAAGGCACAAAAGTCGGTTATATGGAACAACATGCAGGCATTGACTCCGACTTATCCATTTGGGACGAAATGATGACCATTTTTGAGCATCACCGGGATGCTGAAAGAGAATTGCGTTCCCTGGAACAGCAAATGGCGAATCCCGAAGTATATGAAAACGCTGAGTCTTATGCGCGTATCATGTCTGACTATGACAATAAACAAGTGGCATTCAAAGACTCCGGTGGCTATCAGTATGAAGCGGATACCCGTTCCGTCCTTCACGGAATGCAATTCTTCCCTGAAGAATACACAAAACCAATTCAATCGCTATCGGGTGGTCAAAAAACTCGACTGGCATTGGCTAAATTATTATTAACAAAGCCAGATTTACTGATTCTTGATGAGCCGACGAACCATTTGGACATCGATACGCTCAGTTGGCTGGAGCGTTATCTTCAAGGATATCCTGGTGCGATACTTATCGTTTCGCATGACCGTTACTTCCTTGATCAAGTCGTGAACTTTGTATATGAAGTTTCCCGTCACAAAGTGAAACGTTTTGTAGGTAATTATAGTGCTTACTTGGATGAAAAGGCCAAGACGTACGAACGCGATATGAAAACATTTGATAAGCAACAAGAGGAAAAAGCTAAACTTGAAGATTTTGTTCAACGTAACCTTGCACGTGCTTCCACGACTAAGATGGCACAGTCACGTCGCAAAGTATTGGAGAAAACGGATTGGATGGATTCGCCGGACGGGGATGAAAAATCTGCGAATTTCGGATTTTCTATTGACCGTCAAAGTGGCAATGACGTCTTGAAAGTGCAAGATGTAACAGTCGGTTATTCTGGGAAACCTGTCTCTCAGGACGTCAACCTCCGTGTATTCCGTGAAGACCGCATCGCCCTGGTCGGACCGAACGGTGTCGGGAAATCCACTTTACTGAAAACGGTGGTTAAGGATATCCCACCGATAGATGGATCCATACATTACGGGACCAATGTTCAATTCGGTTACTATGACCAGGAACAGGCAAAATTGACGGGAACTCGCTCCGTACTGAGAGAATTGTGGGACGAATGGCCATTAATGAATGAGAAAGATGTCCGGAATGTGTTAGGACGATTCCTGTTCAGTGGTGATGATGTGACTAAATCGATTTCTTCATTATCAGGCGGTGAAAAAGCGCGTGTTGCTTTGGCGAAACTGATGATGTTGAAAGCCAACACCTTGATTCTCGATGAGCCAACTAACCATTTGGATCTTGATAGCAAAGAAGTACTGGAGAATGCCTTAATCGACTATCCCGGTACTATCCTATTCGTATCACATGACCGCTACTTTATTAACCGGATTGCCACGAAAGTGATTGAGTTATCAAGTGATGGTGCCTTTGAATATTTAGGTGATTACGATTACTATGTCGAAAAGAAAAAAGAGTTAGAAGAAATTCGAGCTGAGCAAGCAGGTCCTAAAGCAATAGAAGCTGCAACGGCGAAGCAATCCACTTCCACCATCGATAAAGAGGCAAAGAAACGGGAACGACAGATCACAAGACGCTTGGAAGAACTTGAAACTCAATTACAAACCATTGAGGAACAAATTAATGCTGTGGAAGAAAAATTATGTGACCCGGCCATTTTCCAAGAT
>NZ_JBFUJC010000103.1:0-9393 GCF_056401595.1 Paenisporosarcina sp. P4_E4_2
CATCTGAACTTCTGGCAAGCAAATTACAGTCTGCTGGGGCCAATGTAGTCATGACACGTGATTCCGATGTCTATGTTGACTTACGAAAACGCGTGGCTATCGGCCATCAACTCGCTGCAGATGCTTTTATCAGTGTTCATTATGACGCAACCGATAGCAGTGCGATTAATGGGTTCACTACTTATTACATGCATGGCTATCAAAAAGGACTTGCTCAAAGTGTACATCGATCCCTTGGGAACACAATTTCCTTGCGTGACCGCGGTGCTCAGCCCGGAAATTATCTCGTACTGCGAGAAAATCGTCAGCAAGCGATCTTGATTGAACTTGGTTTCCTGAGTAATCCATCAGAAGAACGTGCAGTGACGACTGAACAATTCAGAGAACAAGCATCTTTGGGCATTTACAATGGAGTCGTCAATTATTTCGATGATCAATTGGAATAGAAAAAAGCTCGTCCAATAAAATTTGGACGAGCTTTTTTATCATTTCCTAAAGATCACTGATATTTTTAGTGCTTTCTGAACATGAGCAACGTTTGATGATTGCGTGGTCCACTATGATCCGCTTAACTGGTTCATTTGGATTTTCCAATAGTTGAATCATGCTTTTTGCCGCCTGATAGCCGATTTCGAAAATATTGATATCAACTGAGGTTAAAGGTGGATGGGACAGTTCAGTAAAAAGCACATTATTGAAGCTGATGATCGACATGTCTTCAGGGACGGAAATATTCATTTCCAWCAATGTATTCAAAACGCCAAGTGCAATTAAATCATCAGCCACCACCAAAGCGGTAGGAGGTTCTTCCAGATTGATGAGCTTCCCAATAGCCTCTTGCCCACCTTCACGTAAAAACTGACTGTGTATAATATAATCGTCGTTGCTTTGAAGACCAGCTTCACCTAGAGCTTTTTCAAAACCAAGTAACCGCTCGACCGTCACCACGAAGTTCAGATCTCCACCAATAAAACCTATTTGATTATGACCCAGGCTCAGCAAGTAACTCGTCGCTTCTTTTGTCGCTTTATAGTTATCGTTATCTACATATGTAATTTGCTCCACGTCTTTAAACGGTTTTCCTATTACGACAAAAGGAAAATTTCTTTCCCTCAAATAATTCAAGACTTTGTCTTCAATCCGGGAATATAAAAGGATGACTCCGTCAACACGGCCGCCCTGCACCATTTGTACAACCCCGTAAAAAATCTCTTCATCTGTATTTCCCGTATTGATCTGCAAGGCATAATGTCGTTCATTTGCTCCGTCACTTAACCCTCTCAATACTGTCGGGAAAAATGGATTCTGGAAGAATACATCTGTTGAGTTTGGCAAAACCAATCCAATGACTCTTGTTGACTGATTGGCTAAACTGCGAGCGATAAAATTCGGATGATAGCCTAGCTCATCCATAGCAGCTCTTACTTTAATTTTAGTTTTTTCACTGATTCGAGGGTTATTCGCAATGACCCTCGACACGGTTGAAGGTGCCACATTTGATAGTTTGGCAACGTCTTTGATTGTGATGGCCAAAGCTCCTCATCCTCTCTTTAAGAACTTCATAACCATAATTCATATAAATCTATTATAACGATTGTTGACGAATTAATTTACAAAATAATTGATATTCAAGTGGTTATTTTTTGATTTCGTCTCATAAAGAACCAAAATCCAAAAATGTAGTTTGACCATAATCTTGGCGACGAAGCTGCCCAGCGATGCAACGCACCTTCATGTTTCGAAGCTAGCGTAGCGATGCAAAAGCAGAAACAGAAACAGGAGCACAGGCTTTTAGGTTTTTCCGCAGGAAGGTTTTTTTGTCGCAGATTCCATCACTTTTAATAAAAAATCCACATTAACAGTTAACAAAGCTTATTTATAAAAACATGGGTATTAACCCTTTGTCCCGCCTGCTGTTAGACCAGATACGAAATATTTTTGGAACATCAAGAACAGAATCGCGATAGGAATTGCTACTAATACTGCACCTGCTGCGAACTTTGTGAATTCATTACCAAACTGCTTGGCCACCATTTCGTAAAGACCGACGGCAAGTGTAAATTTCTGATCATCGCGTAGTAAAATCCGTGCGAGGATGAAATCACCCAAAGGTGCGATGAACGAGAACAATGCAACTACTGCAATGATTGGTTTAGCCAAAGGCATAACAATTTGGAAGAAGATGCGCATATGACCTGCACCATCCATTTTTGCCGATTCATCCAGTTCTCTTGGAATGGTGTCCAAATAACCTTTCATCAGATACGTATTCATCGGTATTTGTCCACCTACATACACAAGAATTAATCCTAGATGCGTATCAATCAAACCTGTACGGATGGCTAATACGAAAATTGCGATTAATGCTGCAAAGTTTGGAATCATTTGCAGGATTAAAAATGTCAGCAAGCCATTCTTTCTTCCATAGAAACGGTATCGTGAAAAGGCATAAGCTGTAAATGACACAGAGATAACCGTTAAAACCATCGTAATTACACTTATTTTCATGGAATTCCAATACCAAAGAAGGTAATTGGATTTCTCTGTATCAAACAAGAAATCATAATGTTTGAATGTTGGATTATCGGGAAACATTTTTGAGCCTGATAAACTTTGACCTGGATTTAATGAAGATCCAATAACCCATAGCAATGGATACACAACAATGGCAACCATCGCTAAAATAGCTAAATAAGATAACGTGAGGCGGATGATTCTGCTTTTTTTATTACTCATGTTACATCATATCCTCCTCTTGGAAAGATTTCGTGCGTTTAAATTGCCATAACGCTACGGAGATGACAATGATTGAAAGAATCATGGTGACAGCAGCCGCTTTTCCGTATTGTGCACTGGTCATGGTCAAACGATAGATCCAGGATATGAGGATATCGGTACCCCCGGCATTTTGGCTCGGAATCGCAGGACCTCCCCCGTTGAACAGGAAAATAACGTTAAAGTTATTAAAATTGAATGTATATTGCGTAATGATTATTGGCGCCGTCGCATACAACACTAACGGCAACGTAATCGAGAAGAACTTTTGCATGATGGATGCGCCGTCCACATTTGCTGCTTCATACAATTCATCAGGAATGGATTGAAGAACCCCTGTTGTCATCGCAAAAATGAACGGGAATCCTAACCATGTCTGAATCATAATCAACGCAAATCTCGTCCACATTTCATTCGTCATCCAAGGCAACCCAGCTTCGAGCCCTATTAAGGGAAGGATGGATTTATTGATGACACCGAAAGTTTCGTTGAACATACCCGAGAAAATCAAGATTGTGATGAACGATGGAACAGCCCACGGTAAAATCATGATTGTACGTATGATTGCTTTTCCTTTCAAATCCTTTTGATTAACAAGAATCGCTAGGAAGATCCCTAGAGCTACTTGGAAAGTTGTAGCAACGAAAGTCCAGACAATGGTCCAAGCAAGTACAGCAAAGAATGTTTTTCTCCAAATGTCCAATTTATAAATATCAATAAAGTTTTGGAATCCAACCCAGTCCACTAAATTTCCTGGTGGTGAATGGTACAAATCGTAATTGGTAAATGCCAAAAGTATGACAAATAATATTGGGAAAATAACAACAAAAATCAAGAGGAAGAATCCTGGTGAGATCATTAAGTAGGGAAATCCATTATTTATTAAGTTATGGTATTGCTGTCTTACCGAGTTTACCGATTCGCCTAGATCACGTTTCTTTCCGTTATGGTACGCGTCATATAAATTAAACGCATACACACATAGACCCATGATGGTGATAATTAAAGCAATGATGCCATCGATTAACAGGAATACTGAATTATCTAATCCAGCAATTTCCCCTAAAGTGACAATGCCCCAATAACCTACTCCTAAAAACTCAGAAAAAACGATGGCAAACGATGCCGCTAAAATTAAAAAGATCATTCCTTTAATAAATTGCTTATTGTAAAACTGTCCGAATCCAGGAATTATGGAGAGCAATGTGGCATTTCTTCGATGATGAGTAGCAGTTGTTAAACCTTCCATTCGGGCTTTGGCCTCCTTTTCAGCATAGAAGAAAGTGTTGAGTATGTATCACAATCGGTAATTGTAGTTTTCAATACTTATAGTATGCTATTCGAAAAACTGAAATTAATAGGATAAATAAAAGGATAGGCAATACCCTCCGGAATGAAGGATACCGCCCATGTCTTTTCCCAGCATTTTGATACCAGCATGATATGCTACCCAAATCTCTACCATATCCACGGTAAGAAGCTATGGCAGGTGGTTGTAACCGATTAACTTTCTCAGGCATCGGAGTAGATTTTGGGAGACACACTTAGCAAGTATTATTTCGCTGGGTGATTTGTTTCAATGTTAGTTTTGATAGATTTAACAGCTTCGTCCAAAGCTGCTTGTGGTTCAGATTTACCTGTAGCCACAGTTTGAAGTGCAGAAGCCATTGGTCCCCAAACTTCGCCCATTTCTGGAATGTTTGGCATTGGCACTGCGTATTGAGATTGAACAGCTACAGCTTTAGCGCCTTCATTGTCAGCAATAATTGGATCTTCAACTAATGCTACGTTAGCAGGAATTTCTGAAACTGCTTCAAAACGAGCTTTCGAGTTTTCATCATTAGACAAGTGTTCGATAAGTTTTGTTGCCCAGTAAGGATTTTTCGTGARCTTTGTTACGTGCCATCCTTTAACACCCATGAATGTTTTAACATGCTCTCCGTTTGGAAGTGTTGGCATTGGAGCAATTCCGATGTCAACTCCTGCATCTCTCATTCCTTGGAATGCCCWAGGTCCGTTCATAACTGCAGCAACTTTACCTTCGTTAAATAGGCCGTCCATTGCAGCGCCGCCAGTTTCACCGATGATACCTTTAGGGAATAATCCTTCTGTGTACCATTTTTGAATGTATGCAGCACCTTCTACAGCGCCTTCATTGTTCAAGCCAATATCTTTACGGTCAAGACCTTCTTCGCCTTCGTTGAACACATATCCACCCATACCTGCAATCGCACCGTGTGCAAAGTAGAAGTTATCCCAAAGTGCAAGGAATCCGTAGTTTTCACCTTTTGTGAAATCTTTAGAGAATGTATAAAGCTCATCCATTGTTTCAGGAGCTTTTTCCATTAATGCTTTATTATAAATAAATACTGGTGTTTCTGTTGCTTTAGGAAGACCGAAAAGTTTTCCATCATACATTTGAGCAGTAATTGAAGATTCGCTATATGTTTTTAATACTGAATCTTCAACTTTAATTTCTTGAATAAGTCCTTCAGTTACAACTTGGCCAATTTGGTCATGAGGAAGAGTTACAACGTCTGGAGCATTTCCTGTTGGACCATCTAAACGTAATTGATCACGGATTTTATCAGCCATGTTCAACTCTTTAAATTCAACTTTGATACCATACTCTTTTTCGAAAGACTCGATAGCAGCTGGTAACCAGTCTTTTGACTTGTCAACATCTTCCCAGATTACAAGTTTCTCTGGTTTAGGCTCTTCAGCCACGTCTTTGCCATCTGAGTCTTTACCGTCAGTTTCTGGATTTTCTGCACGATCAGGTGCACAAGCGCCGAGCATTGCTAATAAAAGAACAAGCATCATTAAAAATAAACTTTTCTTCATCATGACCCTCCTAATATCTTTTTGAACACTCACCTATACAACCGTTTGCACAAATCTAAAAACTCGTAAAAATGAAAACGCTATCATCTCTTTTTAAAAAAATAATGATTGTCTTCAAAAGACCTTTTCCGAATCTTTTAAACTTGTGAAAGCGATTGCACAAATATAGTTTTAATTATAATGATTGTTTCTAATTTTACAATAACTATTTTTAACAATCGTTAAAGGAAATTTTTTAGTTGACTGGATGTCTCATTTTCAGAACAATAAATTTAATAGGGATTGAATTGATTGAATTGTTTTGTTAATCTGAGACGAAGTTTTTAAATTGGCTCTGTTAACTTTTTGTGTTGATTTTGAATTAAAGGGATAAAGATTCCCTTTCTTTCAGCAACATCGTTTATCAGAGCATATAAAATAAACATAAGGTGGTGTTGGAATGGAACGTTCGGCAATTTTTCACCGACCAGGGAATAATTACTCCTTTATTCTTGACGAGGACACGCTTTGCATAAGGATTCGCACAAAAAAAGCGGATGTTAAACGGATCGACCTTATTTATGGCGATCCATATATTTGGGAAAATGACAAATGGATTTTTCAACGAGCAGATGTATTCATATGCGCAACTGATGCATTGTTCGATTACTGGGAAGTAAATATCAGTCCCCCTCACCGTAGAATTCGGTACGGATTTGAACTGCACTCGAACGAAGAAACCGTTGTTTTATCGGAAAAAGGATTTCATGAAGAAATCATATATGATTGTGGCTATTATTTCTGCTTCCCCTACCTCCATAAGTCAGAGCTATTTGATTCTCCGGAATGGGTGAAAAATACGGTATGGTATCAAATTTTTCCAGACCGTTTCTTTAACGGAAACAAATTAAACAATCCGAAAGACGTTCAACCATGGGGAGAAACTGAACCATCAACCAACAATTTCTTTGGTGGCGATCTGCATGGTGTCGAGCAACAACTTGATTACTTAGAAAAACTCGGCATAAACGGCATTTATTTCACACCAATTTTTACTGCACCATCCAACCATAAATATGACACCATTGATTATTTTTCGATTGATCCTCAATTCGGAACGAAAGAAGATTTCAGAAACTTGGTCGAGGCATGTCATGCCCGTGGAATCAAAGTGATGTTGGATGCTGTTTTCAATCACTGTGGTTACTACTTCCCTCCCTTCCAGGACGTATTGGAAAAAGGAAAGGGTTCAGAATACGTAAACTGGTTCTATCCGCACAGTCTTCCCTTGCAGGAAGGAGATCGTCCAAATTACGAAGCATTTGCATTTGTTTCCCAAATGCCCAAATTGAATACACAGAACCCTAAAGTAAAAAAATATTTGCTGGATGTTGCTGCTTACTGGATAAAAGAGTTTGATATTGACGGCTGGCGCCTGGACGTTGCCAACGAAGTGGATCACCAATTTTGGCGTGATTTCCGAAATGTCGTCCGTAACGAAAAACCTGATGTCTATATTCTTGGGGAAGTATGGCATGATGCCATGCCTTGGCTCAACGGTGATCAATTCGATGCCGTAATGAACTATCCGTTCGCTACTAATGTATTGCAACTACTGGCCAGTCAGACCATGTCTGCTACTGAGTTTATGGACTCAATGACTACTGTTCTGCAAAGCTATCCAAATAATGTGATGAACGTCACGTTCAATTTGGTGGGCAGCCACGACACATCGAGAATACTTACGGAGTGTCAGGACGATGTAAAACGCGTCAAACTGATTTATTTACTGATGTATACATTCATGGGGTCACCTTGTATGTACTATGGAGACGAGATTGGCATGACAGGTGGAAAAGACCCTGGCTGCAGAGCTTGCATGGAATGGGTTGAAGAGAAACAGAATACGGACCTTCTAGCTCATGTGACAAAATGCATTTCATTACGAAAACAACATACATTGCTCGCCAATGATGGTCATTTCCAGTTTATGAACTGGGTTGAAAGTAATCTTGTCGTTTACCGAAGATATATGGATGACAGGAATATTTTCGTGCTGATTAACCCTACAAATTCAACTCAGACCTATCACATTCCATATGAGATAAAAAATAACTCATTGAAAAATCTATGGACAGATGAAAAAATAGTTACAAGTGAGTCATCACCACAAATTCAGCTAGTGCCATATGATTTTAAGATAGTGGAATTTTACGCTGTTTAATAAAAGCTCTTTTAACCGAAAATGTTGATTTAATTTTATTTGGTGTCGATTCCCTTACTTCAACAACATCGTTTAACTAATTCTATAGAAAAGCCATATTCAATTAGGGTATTGATTTAAAGGGATAGTAAAGGAAATTTGATTAAAAGTATCGAGCGAACCCATGCTTTACGATAAATAAAAAGAAGCCATTTTGAAAAAAGAATAATCAAAATGGCTTCTTTTCTTTTCTTTTCCTTTTCGATTAAAGGATTCTAAGTGAATTTTAATCAAACTTTTTTATAAAACGAAATGTTCATTCAGGAATAAACATTATTAATTCGAAACTTGAGTTTTTTTCATCATTGTAACTAGCGCCATTCCAATTAAAGTAACAATCCCTAAGAAGAACAATAAGAATCCAATTGGGATTAAGAAGAAGGGCTCTTCTAAGGTACCATCTGGTGCTATATTACTTCCAATGATAGCCTTAGCAATAAAGCAGATTACTCCTAAAAAAATTGGTGTTGATGCGATAAAATATTTTTTCTTCATATCATTTTTCCTCCATAAAAGTTAGTTTAATCATTTTTTATATTCCAAGATATTACCTGGCTGACAGTCTAATACTTCACATATTTTCTCTAATGTTGAAAACTTAATTGCTTTTCCATTTTTTAAAATTGAGACGTTTGCCATTGTGATACCAAGCTTTTCCGATAATTCAGTAACACTCAATTTCCTCTTTGCCAGCATTACATCAAGATTAACTATGATAACCATGTTAACCTCAAATCGTTAATTCGTTATCCTGCTTTATACCACTTGCTTTACGCATTAAATAAGAAAGTAAAGAAGTAAATACAGAAATAACAACTGCAAAAAATAGAATAAGCAAAAGAAYCATTAATAGATTAGTGTTGTAGTTACCACTAATAAATACATAAAGCAGTGCGATAACATATAAAACTCCTTCTATCATTGCTAAAACACTTATACGCTTTAACCTATTTGCATTTTTTAATGTAAAATCGTTGCCTACATTAATATCTGAACAGATACTCCAGCCTATACATAAAGCAAAAAAGTAAGGAATGCTAGTTATCCAAATATAAGCAATTAAAGGTTTATATAGCTCTTTTAAGGGATCAGAATCTAACAATATATTCTTCCCTGTTTCTGGTCCAATATAGACACAGAACATTAAACCAAATAACCAGCAAAATACAATAATTATTTTTAACCACTTTGCTAATTCCTTCTGTTTCAATAACTCACCTTCTTCTCAACTTTCTAATGTTAGAATAATCGACGACACATTCTTAGTCAATACTTTTTTATCGTAAAACAATAAATTATTATTATTTTACTATAAATGTCCATAATTTGGATAATTTTTGAGTAAATTAAAATCATCTATCCTCTATAGATTTTAAAGGTAGTTTTACCACACTCTTTGCGACGAGTAACCGAAGGCGCAGCACTTTTGAAGAGTGAGACCCACAAGTATGTGTTTTTCATACTTGTTGGATCATGCGGAACATGTGGCAAAAGCAAATGTACGATAAACTTAAACAACCATATCCTTTACC
>NZ_JBFUJC010000104.1:0-9375 GCF_056401595.1 Paenisporosarcina sp. P4_E4_2
GCTTGCACTTCATGTGCAGGCCATTTTTTTTACTCCGTATATTCAAAAACTGTCTCTTCTGGAAAGTAAGATTCTATCTCTTTAGCATCCTCTTTCKTTATCTGGTAGAAAAACAATTCAGATCCGTGATATTTAACAGTACAAATATGTGCACCATTTCTCTTGAATACTAATGTATACCAAGGAATTCTTGTCTGTCCTTCATTTACCCCATACAGTAGCAAGTCTTTTAGCTTCTGATTTAGAGGCATTGTAAAAATAACCAATCCACTTCCATATCGAATGGTATGAGCGAAAGGTTTAATCTTAAGAATTGCTTCTTTTTCATCTTCATGACAATGTACTTCGACTTCTGTAAACACTGGAAGTACCTCATTCATTAACGGAAACCAATAGCTAATACTCTTCCTAAGCTTGTTGGTTTCACTGGTTAGTAATAAAGAATCGTATATTATATGTAAATTTCCCATGCCTCACCCTCCTCTGCTTACATGAGGTGTTCTTTGAAGTATTCCGCGTTCTCGATTTCAGGGAATAGCGCTTCAAATTCTTCCGCTTCTTTCTCATTTACTCCATATAATACAATTTCTGAACCATATTGTGCTATCTCAAGCATTTGAATATCTTCTTTATAAAAGAATATAGTGAACCATTTTAAACCACCGTCTGCATCAATTGAATGATTACGTAAATAGTTACAGTTTTTTTCGTTCAATGTAATTGTAAACGATTTTACAAGTCCTTGATTCACAGAATGTGCAGAGAGTTTGGTCAATTCCTCAATATCATGCACTTCTTCCTGCCAACACTGAATTTCCACTGAAGCATATTCACTCGTATACGTATCCCAAAGCTTTTTCCAATATGACGTATCATTAGGGACCGAGGTTTTGTTAGCAGTACTGCTAGTCTTTAAATGAATTCGGATATGTTTCATATATTATTCCCCTTGTCGTTTCATCCAGTCCGTTAAATCTCTGACAGTTTGTCTATTGGTTTTCGAAGGGAAATAATGTGTGTAATCTTTAAAATACCAAGTCTCAAAATTTTTATTTCCATCAATGAGTGCTTTTTCGAGACGTAAGGCATGTTCAATTCCGACATTCCCATCTTTTCGTCCATGGATAATTAGAATTTTGGCATCAATAGCACTGACATGTTTGAGTGGTTGACGAAGTTCATATGCCTCAGGTACATTCGTAGGATTACCACCAATCACCCGCTTCATCATTCTACGCATGTCTTCACGTTCCTCATAGGTGAGAACCATGTCTGACACACCTGACCAGGTGACAACCGATGTAATATCTGAACGCAGAACAGCCGTCCATAAAGCCATAATTCCTCCACGAGAAAATGCAAACAGATGAATACGGTTCACTGAAATAAACTGTCTTAATACTTCTACTCCATTGGTAGCGTCAAACCGATCTTCCCCAGCAAATTCATCTCTACCTTCGCCGCCTCTGTTCCCACGATAATAAGGGGCAAACACCACGAATCCTTGTGTGGCAAACTGAGCAATTCGAGCAGATCGAACCATACCAATGTTTTGAATACCTCCACGTAAATAGAGGATTCCCTCATACTTGCCTTCTTTGCGTGGCTCCGCAAGTAACCCTTTTACCCTGAATCCACATGACCAATAGACAATTTCCGTTAATTTAACTTGTGGATTTGGACTTGGATACGGAAGTCTGTGTACAATTGTTCCGTCTACTTTCATCTAACATCACCTGTTCCAACATTTTTCTCATTCCGTCATCTGTCATATGAAAACTAAGATTAGTTGATTTGAAAAACTCCTGTATCGTCATCCATACAGGTCCCTCAGTCTCAAATCGTTCACTATTGTTTTCAATTGAATCAACTGTTGCACGGAAAACCGCCTTACAAAAAGGCTTACGCTCATGCACCATATATTCTGCAAACCATATTAAATTTGAAAGTTGTGCGCCTGTTTCTTCAAATACTTCCCGTTTTGCTGCTTGTTCTAACGTCTCGCCTGATTCTACTTTTCCACCGGGAAATTCAATCCCTCTTTGTGGATGTTTTGTTAGCAACCACTGGTTCTGCCTGTTCGCTAGCACGAGTACATGTGTGGTAGGAATTAAAAAGGCATTTGGTTCAAATGATAACGTAACTTTTAACCCATGCTGATCTACAAAAGAAAACATGCCTGCTACACTCCTTTCAAATAGTGTAGCGAAGGCATGCACAGCATTCAACTATAATAAGGCAATGTTTCTATTTGTTGTTTTGCTTCTTCATTTCCGTACTCATGAATGACAGCGTATAACTTTTTCAATCGTAAATCGACACCGTCATTTTCTGGGTCTAGATGATAAGGTACATAAGGCGTTTGAGCTCTCCAAAAACCTTTCCATTCAAAGGATTCCTTTTGATCAAATAATTGATCTAGTACGGTTAAAACTTCGGGCTCGGCTTCAATCTCATATTCCCATTGCGAATCCTCAGGATGGAAATAGTATCGGTGATGAGTGACCGAAACATATACTTTCGACATTTTTTCAACCCCTTTTTTCTAGCATGGCATTATGGATATATTTCATGCATGCAAACGATAGGAGAATTGAAAAAAGCAAATTCCCGGAAGGAATTTGCTGGAAATGCTTATTTGTTTGTATCGCCTAAAAAAGCATTTAACATCCATTGATGTTTTTCAATCGATTGATACACTGCATTCAATACATCTTCTGTCATATCGTCTTCATCTTTTGCAGCTTCGTCCATCCCTTTTTTCAATGATTTCATAATTTTACCGAAATCTTTTACAACTGTTTCAACCATTTGCATATCATTTTCTTTGCCTGTCGCTTCCGTAACATCTGATAGTTCTAAATGCTCCTTCAATGTGGCAACTGGTTTACCGCCTAAAGTAAGCAAACGTTCGGCAATTTCATCCATATGTAACGTTGCTTCATTGTAAAGTTCTTCAAACTTTGCATGTAATGTAAAGAATTGAGGTCCTTTTACGTACCAATGGAAATTATGTAACTTCGCATACATTACTGACCAAGTTGCTACTTGCTTATTTAGTTCTGTATTTAATGCTGCTGACATAAAAACTTCACACTCCTAATTTTATTTATCGCTCTGAATACTTTCAATTTACCACTAAGTTCTCTACAATAAACATACAGAACGAAGTGGAGTGAAAAAAATGTTAGCATTTATGATAATCGTCTCAATAGTAATGGTCATCGGCATCACCATGATGTTCCTTCTTGCAACTAAAAAAGCCTATAAAATAGAGCATAAAATAGATCCAGTTCCAACTGAATCAGCAGGCAAAAGTGACAACACATGAAATTCCTTGTGATGGGCATCTTCCGGTTTTATCAGAAATTCATTTCGCCAATGACACCGCCGAGTTGCCGATTTTATCCAACATGTTCCCATTACGGCGTTGAAGCTGTCGAAAAACACGGAGCAATTAAAGGCACTTACTTGGCAATCAGCCGTATCCTTCGTTGTCATCCATTTCATGAAGGCGGATATGATCCAGTACCAGAAGAATGGCCTACAAAGAAATGACTTGAAAAGAGTCATTTTTTTTGTGTCCATTTTTCTTGTATTTTAAAGATTTATCTTGTATGATAAGTAAGTTCTTAATTCAAATCGTAATCGTTACTATTTAAAAAGGAGATAACCATGAAGAAATTTCTATTATATAGTTTAATTATTGTTCTTACTTTATTTACTGTTGCTTGTGGAAAAGACACTTCGACTAATGATATATCTGAAAACCCTAATGCCTTAACTGTCTATACTACGGTCTATCCACTTACTTACTTTACCGAAAGAATCGGTGGCAAGCATGTGAATGTGGAATCCGTATATCCTGCAGGTTCAAACGAGCATACATTCGATCCTACGCAAAAAGATATGATGGATTTAGCAGATGCAGACTTGTTTTTTTATATTGGCTTAGGACTTGAAGGCTTTGTGGACAATGCGAAAAAGACATTGGAAAATGAAGACGTTTCTTTGGTCGCAACTGCAGATGCAGTTTCTGATAAAGAATTGGAAATGGGTAAAGCAAGTGACCATGGACATGAAGAAGAAGGTCACGATGAGCATGGACATGAAGAGGGTCACGATGACCATGAACATGGTGACAACGATCCGCACCTTTGGATTTCACCTCAAATCAGCATGAAACTTGCATCTTCAATTAAAAATTCTTTAATTGAAAAAGATCCTGAAAATGAAGCAACTTATACTAAGAACTACGACATATTAGTGACTGAACTCAAACAAWTGGATTCGGATTTCAAGGAAATGGCGGACGCATCGAATAATAAAACGTTCTTTGTATCCCATGCGGCTTTTGGGTACTTGGCTGGAACATATGGTCTTGAGCAAGTTGCAGTTTCAGGTTTGAATTCGCAGGACGAACCTTCTCAACAAGATCTTACTGAGATCGTCAAATTGGCAAAAGAAAAAAACATCAAAACGATTTTATTTGAACAAAATGTCTCATCCAATTTAACGAAAGTGATTCAAAATGAAGTCGGTGCAGATGCCATGACCTTGCATAACTTAGGCGTACTGACACAGAAAGATATTGAAAACAAAGAAACTTACTTCACATTAATGGAGCAAAATTTAGAAACATTAAAGAAAGCACTGGCTTCAGCAAAGTAATATAAAAACCACGGAATGGCTTTCATTCCGTGGTTTTACTCATTTAAATAGCTTGGTTTGCACTTCGAATTGCTGTAGAATGGCATGATTCCAAGATACTCCGACACCTGGTAAATTAGTGAGTTCGATTTCACCATCACATACATCGATGGGTGGAGTCGCCAAATCCTTCTCCCAAAAGTGAGTCGATGAACTGAAATCTCCTGGAAACTTAACTCCTGGTAATGAAGCAAAAGCTAAATTGAATGCTTTTGAAACGCCAAATTCAATCATACCACCCACCCAAATTGGTACTTCTGCTATGACACATTGATTATGAATTTGAAGAGCAGCAGTTAGGCCACCAACTCTGCCTTGTTTCATCACAATTATTTTCCCAGACTTGCGTTCAATCATATCCTGGGCATCTGCTAAACTTGCAATACTTTCATCCAGGGCAAATGGCGTTTTCATTATTCGTTGAGCTTCAGCAGACAAGCGATTATGGTGTTCTGAAAAAGGTTGTTCGATTAATGCAAAACCACAATCGTCGAATGCGATTAAGTGGTCCAGTGTTCTTTCTGTGAATGCTCCATTCGCATCGGCGAAGAATAACATTTGAGGGTATTGTGCGATAATTAATTTCATGAGTTTTGGATCTGTGTTTTGAGAAATTTTTAACTTTATCCGTTTATACCCGGTTTTTACTGCGGTTTCGATTTCTTCCATCATGGCTTTTTCAGTTGCAGCAGCTACCACTATTCCGGCATTTATAACGGGCCTTGTTCCGCCGATTACTTGCCATAGAGGTTGGTTCAATTTCTTGGCATAAATATCCCATATTGCATGATTAAAAGCCGCTTTTGCCATATGATTACGTTTTATTTTCTCTAAAGCGGCGTCTAATAGCTTTGGATGTGAAAAAGATTGATTCAACAAAGCTGGGATTATCCAATTTTCAAGCGTGTTCCAAGCAGTGTCCACTGTTTCTTCGGTGTACCACGGGGAAGTAAATGCAACACATTCGCCTACACCGATTGTACCGTCGACATCCATTACTTCAAGCAAGATACTCTCTCGTTCCACCACTTCCTGTAAATGAGTAGAAAACGTTTGCTTTAGCGGTACACATACGTGATATAACGTCACTTGCTTGATTTGGATATTAACCACGCTCTCAGCTCTCTTCTAAGTAATTTATTCGATGCATTCCTTGGCATAGCATTGACTTGATATAATGCTTTCGGCATTTTATAAGGTGCTAATTTGGCTTGTAAAAATGCCTGTAATGATGCCAATGTCATATCCTCATCACTGACAATAAAGGCTACAGGTACTTGTCCCCACTTCTCGTCACTCATTCCGCAAACTCCGGCTTCCCGAATCTGTGGATGTTGAAGAATCGCATTCTCCACTTCTGCTGGGTAAATATTTTCCCCGCCGGAAATAATTAAATCAGAACGTCGGTCGACGACAAATAAATATCCTTCTTCATCGAAATAGCCAATATCGCCGGTATGAAGCCATCCTTTTACTTGGGATGCCGTAGTTGTATGACTGCCAATGTAACCAGGTGTTACATGCCCGCCACGTATGCAAATCTCTCCTTCTTCAAATGGCTTTGATGCTTTATCGATTCGAATGAAACTCAAATACAATGGTTTGCCAGAAGACCCTAGTTTCCTGACCGCATCTTCAGGAGCAAGCGTTGCTGTTTGGGAGGACGTTTCCGTCATTCCATAAGTTTGCAGTATTGGGATACCACGAGAAATAGCTCGCTCTAAATAATTGCTCGGAACAGGACCTCCCCCCACTAGCATCGTCAGTAAACAAGGAGATACTTTCGCATCCCGCTCCTCTAATTCCCTTAAAATCCGTTCTAACATAACGGAGACAACAGACATACGCGTGACCTGTCCATCTACTAAATCGTCGACCACTTTTACCAAGTCGAATTTTGAATAGAGCTTCACTTCCATTCCATATAATACGGAGCGAATGAATATGGATAAACCGCTTATGTGAAAGACTGGCATTGTACAAAGCCATACATCATTTGATTGTATCCCCATGTTAAACGCTGAAGCCGTTGCATTCGTGGTATGGTTTCGGACGGTTTGACGAACACCTTTTGGATTTCCCGTTGTACCGGATGTATACATAATGGACATGGTACGATCGATTGGCCATTCATCTTCTATCTCGAATTTACTGGAAGCCTTTTCTGCCAGTTCGTCCAATGTCAATGATGGGTGGTTAGCCACTCTTGCCTGATAGTCTTTTTCGACTAACAAAAGAGTTGGCTGTGCATCGTTAATTTGATTGTCAAGTTCCCCATCAGACAATCGTTCATTTAATAGAACAACTTCACAGCCCAATTGCCAACAGGCATGGATTGTAACAATTAAAGAAGGATTTGATGGTGATAGAATGGCTACGCGATTTCCATTGTCAATTCCAACTGTCTTAAGTGAACCAGCTAAATTTATTGCTTCGTCGAAAAGCTGTTGAAACGTCCAGGAATGTTGTCCAAATGTTAATGCCTTGCGGTTCGGAGTCGTTTTGACCCGTTGTGCTAGCCAGTTAGGGTACATGATTTATAGCCACCTTTAGAAAAAGCTGCCCTTCATAAAAGGACAGCTAGAAAATTGTTATTATCAAGGGAAACGTGGGAATTGACCGAAGTCAGGTTTACGTTTTTCCTTAAAGGCATCGCGGCCTTCTTTTGCTTCATCTGTCGTGTAGTAAAGAAGTGTCGCATCTCCAGCCATTTGTTGCAGACCTGCTAAACCATCTGTATCTGCATTCATTGCCGCTTTCAGGAAACGAAGGGCTGTAGGTGACATTGAAAGCATTTCTTCACACCATTGAACCGTTTCATCTTCTAATTGTGCGTAAGGAACTACAGTGTTAACCAAGCCCATGTCAAGTGCTGCCTGTGCGTCATATTGACGGCATAAGTACCAGATTTCACGTGCTTTTTTATGACCGATAATACGAGCTAAATATCCTGAGCCGTATCCTGCATCAAACGATCCCACTTTCGGTCCAGTTTGTCCGAAGATCGCGTTGTCTGCAGCAATCGTCAAATCACATACGACATGCAGTACATGTCCGCCACCGATGGCATAACCCGCTACCATTGCCACTACAGGTTTAGGAATAACACGAATCAGGCGCTGTAAATCCAAAACGTTCAAACGTGGGATTTCATCTTCCCCAACATATCCACCATGTCCACGAACGGACTGGTCTCCACCTGAACAGAAAGCTTTTTCGCCTTCACCCGTTAATACGATAACGCCTACTTTTGAATCATCGCGTGCATAAGTAAATGCATCCAATAATTCTTTAACTGTTTTAGGTCGGAAAGCATTTCTTACTTCCGGACGGTTAATTGTAATTTTCGCAATACCGTTATATGTTTCATACTTAATATCTTCATATGTACGTTCTGATACCCATTGACGTGTCATACTCTTCCTCCTCAAAATCTTTCTAATACTTGCTCCAATATTATTGTAGCAAACTGAACGGGATTTTCCACATGTATTGCATGTCCTGCCCCTGAAACTTCAAGATGCTGGCTATATCGAATGAGTTCTGTCATTTGTTTGGCAATGATCGTAAATTTTTCATCGAGTTCACCTGTGATTATGATGACAGTGATTTTCAACTCATTCAATCTGGACCAGTAAGAAGGCTGTCTGCCGGTTCCCATTCCCTTTAAACTATTAGCCAATCCCAAAACAGCTTGTTGCATTCGCTCTTCCCTGATGGAATGAAGCTTTATCTCACCTAACTTTTTTTGAGAATGAAATAAAGGAATGTCCTGCCAAAAATCAATAAAAGATGAAAGACCTTCACTTTCCATTTTCTCCGCTAATTTTTCATCTGCAGTTATTCGGGCCAGTCTGTCAGCTTCTGATTGTAAACCTGGAGATGCACTCTCCAGTACTAGCTGCTTAACATGCTTAGGAAATGCAAGTGCATAAGCAAGCGCAATGCGTCCTCCCATAGAATAACCAACGAGGGTGAAATTAGTAACATTCAGAAATAGAAAAAGTTCGTGTAAATCCATCACTTGTTCGTACATGATGTAACGATTTGCATCACTCGGTGAATCGGTTTTACCATGTCCCATTAAATCGACTGTAATGCAACGGACAGAATCAGGTAATTGTTCAATAATCGGGACCCATGTTTTCGTGCTTCCAGTAAATCCATGTAAAAAGATGATTGTTTCCGAAACTTCTCTGTTGGTGATGGAATAACTAACTTTTACTCCTCGARCGGTTGCGACTAGTTGTTCCATTTTCGGTCCAACTCCTCAGTAATTCCGTTCCATAACTGACGATGTGTTAAAACATTCTGTTGCCGATTGGTCTTTACTTCAATGATTCGTAAGTCTTTTTGTTTTGGCGTTGTTAAAGCTTGTGTAAAATCTTCTTTTGATTCCACAGCAAAATATTCAGCTTCATACATGGTGGCAATTGAATCGAACGTCAAACCGGTTGGCGTACCAAACAATTTTTCGAAGTACGTCTCTTCGGTGGACTGAGGCAAATACGAGAAGATGCCGCCACCATCGTTATTCATAACAACAATGGTGAGGTCAGTTTCATGGAAACGTGTAACCAGTAATCCATTGCTGTCGTGCAGGAACGAGATGTCCCCAATCAATAAAGTCGCAGGTCTTTTTCTCGCCTGCTGAATACCTAGAGC
>NZ_JBFUJC010000105.1:0-9373 GCF_056401595.1 Paenisporosarcina sp. P4_E4_2
ACCTGGAACCTTAAACTGTCTACCTGGAGTGTCAATCTGTCTACCTGGAACCTTAAACTGTCTACCTGGAGTTATGCTATTTGAAAATACCCCAAACCTTTCGTAACTATGAAGGGGAAATAGTATTTTATACAACCTGGAATGCGACTCTGTCTACCTGGAACCACAAACTGTCTACCTAGGCCACATTCTGTTTCCCCAGAAGTAGCGAAGGTGGAGCAATATTCGAGTTTCATTAAAAAAGAGTGCTGTTTAGGCACTCCTTAAATCAGTCGGTATTTTTTAGGGGAAATTCGAGTGTATATAACCATCTTACTTTCGAGAGAATTTCCTATTTTACTAGCATTTTCTATGGTGGAAAGATGCACCGATGATAATTAGTAAAATGAAAAGAACTACAATTATTGCAAAAGTACTCCCGCCTCTACGAGAGCAGTGGTCGTATTGACCACCACATGGTCCATAGCCACCACATTGACCGTAACCGCCGCCGTAATAATCCATGATAAAGTCCCCCTTTCCTTCAAAGATTCTTATATGATATGAAGGGGATGATGAAGGACCTAGGGATTTAGCGGAGTAAATGAGCTTTTTTGTTTACTGAAATGATGATTCCTTTTACAATTTATAGGATATTCTTTGACAAAGACCATTGTGTGTGTAATAATAGTCAAGTTAACATGTAAGGTAACAATTAAGTTTTGAAATTCTGGCATCTACTCGATGTTTTTGATTAAACTTATTCACACTGGCGCGACTATAGGGTCGCAAGGACGTAAAAGAAGGTAGGGTTTACGTTGCTTAAGGAAGACACCCAGTGGACAAATGACCGCGGCACGGAAAGCAAGGAACACTTTCTTAGGAAATTATTCCCCGAATATTCGGGATGAAAAATTATCATTCAGACTTTATGTTATCTTATCTATATAAGGGACATGCCCAATTGGGTATGTCCCTTTTCCAATTTTAATTTGAAATCACAATAAAAGCCGTACCTACTGCCAGGTTCCCCTGGACTCGGTGCGGCTTTCTATTATTTATTCACCTAAGTCCACGTTATGGTAGACTTGTTGAACGTCTTCTAGGTCTTCAATCGCATCAATCATTTTCTCGAATTGCGCTTGTGCATCTTGTTCAAGCGTGATGTCATTTTGTGCTAGCATCGTCAGTTCAGCAACTGTAAATTCAGTAATTCCTACGTTCTTGAATGCTTCTTGCACAGCATGGAACTGATCAGGCTCAGCATATACAATCACTGATTCCTCTTCTTCTAATACGTCACGCACATCAACGTCCGCTTCTACTAAAAGTTCAAATACTTCGTCTGCTGATTTGCCTTCAATCCCAATGACAGCCGTTGCGTCAAACATGTAGGCAACCGATCCACTTACACCCATGTTGCCACCATTTTTACCAAATGCCGCGCGTACATCAGAAGCTGTACGGTTTACGTTGTTCGTCAGTGTTTCAACGATAACCATCGATCCGCTTGGACCAAAACCTTCATAACGAAGTTCATCGTAGTTTTCTTCCGAACCGCCTTTTGCTTTTTCAATCGCACGATCAATAATAGTTTTTGGCACACTGTACGTTTTCGCACGCTCAAGTACGACTTTAAGTGCACGGTTTGATTCTGGATCCGGCTCACCTTGTTTAGCTGCCACATAAATTTCGCGACCAAACTTTGCATAAATCCGACTTGTATTTGAATCCTTTGAAGCTTTCTTTTCTTTAATATTATTCCACTTACGTCCCATATCGTTTCACTCTCTTTCACTTATATGTATCTATATCATACTATTACTAAAATGGCCGCTTATGCACTTGCCTACTGTTGCATTATACACCAAGAGACATAAAAGTTTCGAGTGAAATCTCATTCCGGTGACAACAGAAATACCAACAAAAAACGAACCCCATCAGAGCCCGCCTTTTGTTTTAGAGACCTTCAGTACTGATACGTGGTTGTGTGACCACAGTCTCCGTATTTTCATTTTTTTCTTCCGATACATCATTTGAGGAAAGTTTTACATTCTTTTTCTCAGTTTCCTTATGTGTCATGATTCTTTCATCTTGTTTATCTTTGTTCATGGGTTCAAACATAGGTACACCTCCTCAATATGTTTGTTTAGATATAGGTATACCCGCAATTTACTTTTATCACACCCTTCAAGTACTAGCGGAGATTCTTTTCCAAGGATCACAATAAAACCATTTTATTTTCATACGTATGCAATTCCGAAAAGACGAATGTTTTTTAATGTTATTATTAAAATTGTTCGATTTTTAACTTAATATTCACTTGAATCTATGAATTTTGTAAGTTAGTATTGTCAAATATAGATTTAAGTGAATCAATTTGCGAATTCCCATTCACACAAAATATTTACAAGTGGAGCAGATCATGAAAACTAAAAATCGTTGGTTGATTGCATTATCCGCTATAGAAGACCTTTTTGGTACAAAACAGCTTGGTGCAATGCTGCAGCTGGATTGCTAGGCCCGATAGTTGTATCATGGATTCGTGAAACAACAGACAGTTACCAAGGAACACTAATCGTATTCTCGCTTCTTTTTTTAGTCGCTTTAACCATTTCACTGTTAATTCGATTAGATATTCAAAAGTTTCGCCAATTAAAGGCACCGCAACTAGATATTGTTGTTAAATCATCAACAAAGATAACTGAGAAGAAGTACTCATCAGGATCAATAAAAGATATCAATAAATGGAACAAGGAAGGTTGGGAAATTCATGACATTTACAGACTTATCCATCGCGACGAATGCAACCATGTTACCAATCCAGGAAATCGCAGACAAAGCAGGGATTCCTAGAAAAGCACTTGAACTTTACGGCAATTTCAAAGCCAAAATTGACGTTTCTTCCCTGCCACCTGCAACGAAAAATGGAAAAGTTGTCTTAGTTACTGCCATCAGTCCGACGCCCGCAGGAGAAGGAAAATCAACCGTGACGGTAGGATTGGCTGACGCGTTCAACCAGTTGAATGAATCGGTCATTGTTGCATTGCGTGAACCGTCTTTAGGTCCTGTGATGGGTGTAAAAGGTGGTGCCACTGGTGGTGGATTTGCACAAGTATTGCCAATGGAAGATATCAACCTGCATTTTACGGGAGATATCCATGCCATCACGACTGCCAATAACGCATTATCCGCGTTTATTGATAATCATTTACATCAAGGTAATGAATTGAATCTTGATCCACGAAGAATTGCATGGAAACGAGTGCTCGATATGAATGACCGTGCATTAAGACAAATTACCATTGGATTGGGCGGTCCTATGCAAGGAATCCCTAGACAAGATGGTTTCGATATCACTGTAGCTTCTGAAATCATGGCCGTTCTTTGCCTTGCCACTTCTTTAGAAGATTTAAAGGAGAAGCTTGCGCAAATGGTTATTGCGTATACATACGATAAAGAACCCGTAACGGTTCGCCAATTAGGCGTAGAAGGCTCCTTGACAATGCTTTTGAAGGATGCCTTCAAGCCGAACCTGGTCCAAACCATAGAGGGAACACCCGCCATTATTCACGGTGGTCCTTTTGCCAATATTGCACATGGCTGCAACTCCTTGATGGCAACCAACACAGCACGAAGACTTGCTGATATCGTCGTAACAGAAGCAGGATTCGGAGCAGACTTAGGTGCGGAGAAATTCATGCACATCAAATCAAGAAAAGGTAACTTCCATCCCGATGCCGTTGTCATAGTCGCAACGGTTCGTGCATTGAAAATGCATGGTGGCGTCTTGAAAAACGAGTTGACACAGCCAAATGCTGATGCAGTTAGACAAGGTATGACCAATTTGGCGAAGCATGTGGATACCGTCCGTCAGTTTGGCATTGAGCCGGTTATTGCTTTGAACCGTTTTATTACCGATTCACAAGAGGAAATGCAAGAGATTATGGAGTGGGCTCAAAAACAAGGCGTGAATATTGCCCTAACAAATGTGTGGGAGCAAGGTGGCAAAGGTGGACTTGAATTGGCGAAGCTCGTCAAACAAGAACTGGACAAACCTACTGACTTCAAGTTACTGTATGACGAAATGGACTCCGTCGAAGAAAAACTGCGTGTGATTGTTCAGCAAGTATACGGTGGAGCTGGCGTACAGTTAACGGACAGCGCGAAGAAAAAGCTGGTCGAATTGAAGAAATACGGCTGRGATGCTTTGCCTATTTGCATGGCGAAAACACAATATTCCCTTTCGGATCAACCGTCCCTTCTTGGTCGCCCTGAAGGCTTCGTTATTACCATTCGCGATATCATCCCAAAACTGGGTGCAGGGTTCCTAGTCTGCCTGACGGGTGATATCATGACGATGCCAGGATTGCCAAAACAACCAGCTGCGTTAAAAATGGATATTGATGCAGAAGGAAATGCTGTCGGGTTGTTTTAACCTCTGATTTGAATAAATGACTCTGTTAAACGGTACTGTTGTTTATCGTACATTTGCGCTTACCGCACGCTCCGCATGAGCCAACAAGTTAGAAAAAGCACGGCTTTCGCAGAATCTCTTCTAATTTAAAGGGATCTTAGAAAACTCGTGCTTTTTTATTTAGCCCTACGTGGAGCTTAAGTGTTTACTAAATTCACACATTCACACTCGCCACTTGTTTCCATCGATTCATCATCGCCCGCTCTACAAAGTCGGGTTGATTTGCATACTGACGTATAACATCTTTGATTTCCTCCGGGCTATACTGATCATTTCGGTTATGGGCAAGTGATGGGTAGCCAGAACCGCGCTGTAAATAATCGGAGCTAGCGACTGAATACCAAACCTCGTCTTCCATTAGCCTTTTGCCAATCATTACACCTTCAATTGTTTTGCCGTCGTGAATTATGTCAGCTCCGGAAATGTGCAGTCTGCCAACGAATTTCCCTCTGAAGCCAGGTCCTCTGCCATCTGCCAAACAAACCTGGGCATCTAGTGATTGCTCCAACGCTAACTTGATGTCTTTTCCTTTCACTTCAAATGATGTTGGGTTTAAGGGGGACGGACACACCTCAATCAACTTTTTATGGGATAGATCGTGAAAAATACCTGAATTCGCAATGCCACTGTTGATTAATCCAATCTCGCACTTTAACATATCTTTCAATCCGTCCGCAATGAGATTTGTCAGCGGATTTTCATCCAGGACATCATGCCAAAGTGGTTGTTCAAGATGATAGAGGGAACGACTCAATATCGTTATGGCTTTTGCTTTATTCTCTTTTAAAATGGTCGTTATACGTTCATCGATTTCTTCATTTTTTGTTGGGAGAGTGGCCGAATAAATCAGTTCTACTTGTTTATTCTCGTTTATTTCAATGTCCACAATCCCTAAGTATTCACCGTAATTGCCAGCACTGTTCATGATGGTGCCATGGGCAATTTTCGCTTCATTATACAGCTGATGATCATGTGCAGACAGAATGATATCTATTTCCGGAATATCCTCTGCCACTTCCTCATCGGCTACCGTGCCTAGATGGCTCAGTAACACACACAGGTCATACTGTCCTTCATTGCGTTTGATTTCGTTTGCTATCATGTCTTTAGAAGGATATACATGGATTCCTAGACCCTCATTGAAAACCCCCATATCCGGGGATGAACCGGTAATCAAAATGCGGAGACCATTTTTCACTACAATAGCGCTGGAAACAACTCCTTGAATGATACTCAAATCTTTTTTCACCAAATTGTTGCTGATAAAAGGAACGGAGCTATGACTCGCCATATGCTCGAGAGTTCCCACACCGTTGAACATTTCGTTGTTTCCTATGGTTAAGGCGTCATATCCCACTTCTTCTAACAGCTCAATAGCTGCGATGCCTTTTGTGCCCTGCAGTTCAATGCTTTTAAAGTCCGCAAAATCCCCACCATCAAGCACAATGGTATTGTCATTTTTACATGTTGAAATCAGTGTGGCCATTCGTGAAAAATTGTCAAAGTTGCTATGTAGGTCATTGGTATGTAAAATTCGTAATTTCATGTTGTCCCCCCAATTTTTGTCTCTACTTGATTATTCTATCTATTTTTTCATATTCCTTTATATTAACGAAATAGCACAATAAAAGGCTGCACCGTTTAAGGATGCAGCCCAGAATTATTGGGATGTATTGGTATTCGCAATCGCGGTTGCCAAGCGATCAATGACAGGAACTGTGCTAGATTTTGTATTTTGAGTTTGGACGGTGAAAATCAGCCATTCACCATTTCTTGTTTTAGCATAGCCTGCTAGAGCACTTGCATTGTCTAAACTGCCCGTCTTGGCAATTACATTTCCTTTAGCAGGTGCTGTCTTCATTCGCGTTCGTAACGTTCCGCCAACAAATCGTTCAGATTCACCTGCTATTGGCAATCCTTTACGGAACGTTCCATACCAAGGTTCTGACCTGACTAGATGCAGTAACTTGGACATCTGGCTTGAAGGTACTTTATTTGCATGCGACATTCCAGATGCGTCTTCAAATACCCATTGGTTCACATCTAAGCCGATAGAAGCTGCATAATTTCGCATGACTCTAAGTCCGGCATCCCAGCTGCCTTTTCCATATGTAACTTTACCCATTTCCTTTGCCAAAACTTCCGCGTGAGTATTGTTGCTTAACTTCAAAAATGGAATCATTAAATCTTTTAATGGCATCGATTTTTTGGAAAGAAGAACGCGTGCCGTACTAGGTGTAGTGCCCTGTACCACTTTAGATGTTGAAACAAACGATATCCCTTTAGAAGATAAAGATCTCTTGAAAACATCCATCGCATACGCAGTTGGGTTGGAAACGGCTATCCATTCTTTACTGCCTGCAGAACCGATTGGAGCATTTCCTGTTATCACGACTTTATTCGTGCCGACTTCACGTTTGATTTTCAACGTATTGCTATACCCTTTAGGCACTGTTTTAGATAAATTAACAATGCGTACGACACCCGTAGCAGGTGTTAACGTAACTTGTGCAGCTCGTCCATTCACGGAAGGTTTGGCATTTACAATGACAGAGCCTGCATCATAATCCGTATTCGGTGAAAGGCTTAATGCAGAAATTTGTGCAGCGTAATAATAGGATTCGTCTTCTCTTGCAATCCCCGGTGAAAGCCGGTCAGCATCGTACCAACTGTCGTCCCCGATAATGTGTCCAGACAGTCGCTTTACTCCACGATTAGCTAGAATTGAAGCAAAATGATCGAAATCGCTTTTTAGTAGAGTTGGATCCCCTTTTCCACGAAGATACAGATTTCCATACAAAGTTCCCTTTGAAACAGTTCCATTTGTAAGAACATCTGTGGAAAAGCGATAGTTTTCTCCAAGTGTTTCCAAAGCGGCAGATGCGGTGAGGGATTTTAGAGTCGAAGCGGGAGTAATGCCTTTATTCGCATCTTTTTGATAGACAATCTCACCTGTGGTTGCTTTACGAATCGTCACACTCGATGAAGCACTGGTCATTCTACTGTCTCTCATAACCGTATTCACTGAGTTCTGTAAACTTGTATAAGAAGTAGCAGCCTGTACAGTTGACTCCTCGGGCAAAGTTATCAAACTCGTCCCAGTAAACATGACCAATGTCGTCATTCCAATTAAAATCTTTCGTTTTATTTCCACTTCCTACCTCCAACAATTAAATCAGATATTCCTATATTACCATGCAATTATCAGATAATACCGTCTATAATTACCTATCTATTACATGCGGTCAAAATGCCTAGAAAACAATATAAAGCCCCGCACTTTTTATGAATGCAGGGTAGAAAATATTGTTTTCTTCTCTTCCACATTAGTTTTAAGGTGCCAACTTTTTTTCAAACTTAAAATAGGAATAAAGACGATATCCAAGGACGACAAAAGCCAACAAACCAGTCAATCTCCCATATTCATCTAATAAGAAGAAAGCAGCTACTCCTAATATTAAAGCTATTAACGTCTGAATATTACCGGACAACCCGTTGAGTGGTTGATTTCCAACAAAAAATGTCCGCATACCTTTTATATCTTTTGAATAACATTCATCATGATACGGTACTAATTGAAATAAAAAAGTTGTCGTCACTAAATCATCTCGATACTTAATTTCTTTCCTGCATCTCTCACAGTAAACACTATGATTCAATAACTTCACCCCTAATTTTATTTATTGTGATTTATCTCATTTAATAAGACAAACCATAAAACTATCAGTTATTTTCTTAACGACGGAACCAATTTCTTTCCAATACGTTGCTTAGATAAAGGGAGTGGAATCCATGTCTAATAAGCATAGGACAGCCTTCAAAGTAGTTGGATATTTTATTTTGCTTTTCGGTTCTCTTATACTTGGAATAGTACTGATCATAAATCATTTGTTCTTCAATATTGATCGGGTTCCTAAGAGTGATTTGCTTGCTGAGGAAGTTTCCCCCACCGGAGACTATACGGTCCTAACTTATGTAAGTAACGGTCACTCAACAGTTGCACCTGCCGTCAGAGGCGAAGTGATCTATCATAATAAGAACGATAACAAACGAAATCTGTATTGGGCTTACCGAATTGAAGAAGGAGAAATCGAGTGGATTAATGATCATATTGTCTCCATAAATGGAATGGAACTTGATGTTCGTAAAGATACGTATGACTTCAGAAAAGACTGAGGACTAAACGAGAAAGCCGCTCCCAGTCACAGTGAACTTAATTCTCGTCTTCTATTAGCTGAAGATGTTCCTGCTTATTGAGAAACCTAATGATACGAGTGTTCGCTTTGATTTCGAGCAAATGAATTCCGGTATCTCCAGTCGGAAAAGTAAATTCCTGATTCATCGGTTGTTTGAGAAATGCTTTTAATATGTTTGAAATCATTCCTCCGTGAGAGACAATAGCTACTCGGGCATAATGTTGATATTCAAATAAGATTTTATGGAATATGCTATCTGCCCGGAAACGGAATTCTAATTCAGATTCACCATCTTGAATAGGGATATGAATTGGTCTTCCTCCTTGTGGTAAGGGATATTTAATTGCAGCTTCATTTCGTGATAGTCCTGCCAGGATTCCATTGTTAAATCCCATCAGATCATCCTCTACGATTAATCCACAGCCAATAGATTCTTGTAAAATGGTTGCGGTCCTTCTAGCCCTTTTTAAAGGACTTGTTAGGATGATGTTTGGTCTATAATGTTGTTCTATGTATGTTGCCATTATGCTAGCTTGTTGTTCCCCCAGTTCTGTTAAAGGAAAGTCTGCCCTACCTTCATGTACCCCCAATAAATCAGCCTCTGATTCTCCATGCCTTATAATTAATAATTCCATAAAAACCCTCCATAAAAAAATACAATTACTTAGATTGTGGCATATACTGTTATTTATTTACAATAATATTTTTTATTTATTTTAAT
>NZ_JBFUJC010000106.1:0-9332 GCF_056401595.1 Paenisporosarcina sp. P4_E4_2
CTCCATACAAAAGGAGTTGATACAGTTGGATACAGGTACTCATGTTGTTATGGGAATCGCTTTAGGTGGACTAGCCATGATTGACCCAGTGGTTGCTAACCATTCCATGACCGCCACAGCCGTCATTGCAGGAACCATTATCGGTTCTCAGGCTCCTGACCTTGATACGGTCCTGAAATTAAGAAATAATGCGGTATATATTCGCCATCATCGTGGCATTACCCATTCCATTCCGGCTGTCTTGCTATGGCCTTTGGCGATTTCCGGCGTCCTTCATTTAATTATGCCGAGTGCAGACCTAATGCATTTATGGTTATGGACATTTCTGGCCGTATTTCTCCATGTTTTTGTGGACATATTCAATTCATACGGAACGCAAGCACTGCGTCCATTTTCAAATAAATGGGTGGCTCTTGGAGTAATCAATACATTTGATCCCATCATTTTTGGTTTGCATGTGGTCGCCTTGTTGTTCTGGGCATTCGGTGCAAATCCGGTATATACAATGCTTTTGCTATATACAATTGTTTTTGTATATTACCTTCTTAGGTTTGCGGTCCAGCATGCAGTCAGACATGCAGTCAAAAATACGATTCCTACGGCGGAAGAAATCATCATCGCACCAACGATTCGTTTTTTCCAATGGCGTATTGCAGCAATCTCTAAAACGCATCACTATGTAGGTAGAGCTTATGGACGTTCAATCAATATTTACGATCGCTTTGAACGTAAAACGATACCAGATTCTCCCCTTGTGAAAGCTGCATTGAAAGACAAGAACTTGCAAGCTTTCATCTCATTCTCTCCTATATACCGTTGGGAAATTACAGATCATGATCACATTCATGAAGTTCGTCTCATTGATTTGCGTTATCGCAGCAATGATTATTACCCATTCGTAGCTGTTGCTCATTTAAATGAAGATCTGGAAATCGTTAATTCTTATACAGGCTGGATTTTCAGTGAAGAAAAACTTCATAAAAAATTGGATTTCCTTTCAAACTAAAAAGTACACGACACTCGATGTCGTGTACTTTTCTTATTCGATAACCATAATCGGTTAACAAATCTTTTCTTATTGTTGTGAATCGTTGTCCACTTGTAGCAAATGAGCATATTTCGGATTGTTACCTGCAAATTCATGAATCCGTTCTCCATAGCTTTCAATCCATTGACGAATTACTTTCTCAGTAACTTCGGTACCTTTATAATCATAGCCCGCTTTTGCGTAAGATGATTCAAAATCTGACCATAGTAATTCAATCCACACACGTGCTTTGGCGACAGATAATGACTCATTCTTTGCTGCAAGTTCTTGAACTAATTGTTCGATTTGCTGTTGCATATTATTTTCCCTCCTTCAATGGTTTTAGCATGGATATCGGCAATGCTTCAGTAAATTTTTCCCCACCAAGTCGGTAGCCCCAAGCAAAACGCCCTTTTAAGTAATCCACTTGGAAAAAGACTCCTGGATCTCCTTCAATCCGATACATTTCTCCAGGTACAATCGATGCAGGATCTACTAAATAAGCTTGTGCCATAATTGCTTTACGTTCCAGAACAGCATATTCGTTTACATGACCAAGCTGACTCGCTTTACGTGCCTGTTCCAGTAATTTGGCGATTGCTTGGCGTAATTCCTGTTCGGACATCTGACTATATTTTTTTTCAATTTCCATCTTCTTCGAGCTCCTTTTTTCCAATAAACATTTCGATTTGTTCTGCAGGGAAACCTTTTACATACAAGGCTTGCTTCACTCTGCGTTTACGATCAAACCCGGTATATTTCGAAGAGAATTTCCGCCAGATTTTATCTCCTTGATCTGCAATCATTTCTTCCCATTCTTCTGGTTCTGTTTCAAATTCAATATCTTCAATAGCTTTGCTAATAATGGCATAAGAGTATCCCTTACGCAACAAGGTGTCCTGAATTTTTTGCTTTACTTGCATTGGCGTTTTGGATGAATTCTGGTTGGCTATTTTTGCAGCCAGACCTTTTGCAATTTCAATTTGGTCTTCTTCCGTATAAGTTTCAAGCACTTCTTCTTGCAACGATTTATCGATTCCTTTTTTCTTGAGTTCCTGTTGGATGGCACGAGGACCTTTTTTACTTGTTTTCTTTTGCGTTTCAAGCAATGCTTTAGAAAAGGATTCGTCGTTCAAAAAATTCAATTGATACAATTTTTGAATGGCTTCCAAAACAACGGCTTCTCCGTATTCAGCATCAAGCAGTTTCTTCTTAACTTCGTGTTCACTCCGCATACGGAAACTCAAGAATTGAAGTGCTTTGTTAAATGCTTTTCGCACTTCGTCGTCATAGACGATTTCATCTCTTTCCCAATCCTCCAGCACTTTGCCTTTCGATAATTGGTACTTTATAAGAAGCGATTCATCTACCGCAAATGCGTATTTTTCCTCTATATAAATATTATAACGTTCAGGATTATTTTTTTGACGCATGATTTTCGTAATGACTGTCACAACTATCACCTCATGTAACAAGTATACACATTATTAGAGGCACATTCATTTGCGTACACTTATAGAAGAAAGGGTATTATACATCTAACAGCTTTATAAAGGAGGATTATATTAAATGAAAATAGCGATTACTGGAGGAAGTGGATTTGTCGGACAGGAGATAACGAAGCAACTAACCGACAAAGGACATGAAGTGTTTATTTTAACGCGTTCGGATAAACAATCCGACGGCTCGGTACATATGGTCAAATGGCTTACAGATGGTGCTAAACCTGAAGAACAGGTTGAAGGCATGGATGCTTGGATTAATCTAGCCGGTGCATCAATTAATGAAGGTCGCTGGACTTCGGAACAAAAACAAAAAATTTATGAAAGCAGAATGAATGCAACAAATGAAGTTCTGCGCATTTTTAAAGAAGTGACGAAAAAGCCTTCCGTTTTGATTAATGCAAGCGCAATCGGGATTTATCCCCCTTCTGAACATGCAACATATACCGAACATTCGTCTTATCGTGGATCGGATTTCCTGGCAAAAACAGTTGAGGACTGGGAGAGTAAAGCGACGGAAGCGGAGCAATTTGGGACACGTGTGGCTTGCGCACGTTTTGGCATAATCCTTGGAAAAGATCAGGGTGCTCTTCCCCTTATGGCTTTACCTTATAAAATGGGTGTCGGAGGAAAAGTCGGAACTGGCCTTCAATGGGTATCATGGGTCCATGTAGCTGACGTCGCCAAAGCCATTCTTTATGCAATTGAAAATAAAGATTTTTCAGGTCCTTTTAACGTAACAGCGCCAGATCCGAAACAAATGAATGATTTTGGGGGAATTTTGGGCAAAGTTTTACAGCGACCTCATTGGATGCCCGTACCTTCCCTTGCATTGAAACTTGTACTTGGTGACAAGAGTCAACTTGTTTTGGAAGGACAAAGAGTTATTCCCGATAAATTGTTAACCCATGGTTTTAAATTCACTTATCCAGATTTGCAACAGGCGCTTAAAAATATTTATGCATAACATTTCAGAGAAAACGCAACCTATCTTAAAAAGAAAGGTTGCGTTTTTATGTGGTGGAAACATACCGTAGGCGTCATTGCCTCATGTGCAATATTAACTCTGGGCATTTTATTGAATCCATTTCAAGTAGATGCCGAATCTCTTARTTGGGGATTCAAAAAATCAAAACAGGAAGAACAAGCTCAAGCCGGGAGTGCATTTGATGAACTCTTGAAAAAATATGGAGCCTACTACAAAGGGTCTCCCGATGAAAAAATCCTATACCTTACGTTCGACAATGGCTATGAAAATGGCTACACTGCATCTATTTTAGATACATTGAAAAAAGAAAAAGCACCTGCCACTTTTTTTCTGACAGGTCATTATGTAGAAAGTGCGACGGACCTGGTCCAACGTATGGTGAAGGAAGGCCATCAAATAGGAAATCATTCGTATGGCCATCCAAATATGGCTAATTTATCGGAAGAACGAATGAAAGAAGAATGGGAAAAATTCGATCAGATTCTTGCCGAAAAAACGGGCGTGAAGAGAACATATTTTGCACGGCCTCCTGAAGGTGTTTTCAGTGAAAAATTACTTGCCTATGGGAACGAGCTCGGCTATCGCCATATGTTCTGGTCTGTCGCTTTCGTTGATTGGTATGCTGATCGTCCACAAGGAAAGGCTTATGCATACAACCATTTAATGAACCAACTTCATCCAGGTGCCATAATTTTGATGCATACGGTTTCTCCGGATAATGCAGCCGCTTTACCCGATTTTATTCGTGATGCCAAAGCGAAAGGCTACACATTTTCATCGTTAGACGCATTGGTAAATGAAGCAATCGAATTCCCGTTGTCTTTTCATTAACTGGTCTGTCCTATATACTGTAGAAACCAGTAGTAAAGGACGTGAAAACATTTGTCACAAGAAAACATAATCGAAGTTGGTCAAAAATTCCCGCTGACAATCAAACGCCTTGGCATTAATGGAGAAGGCATTGGCTATTATAAGCGCAATGTCGTCTTCGTTACAGGCGCTCTTCCAGGAGAAGAAGTGACCGCTCAAGTACAAGTAGTCAAGCGCAATTTTGCTGAAGCAAGCATTCTAAAGATCCGTAAGGCCTCACCTCACCGTCAAGAAGCACCCTGCCCTGTTTATGAAGCCTGCGGTGGGTGTCAATTGCAGCATATGACTTATGAACAACAGCTTAAAGAAAAACGTGATTTGATTGTGCAATCACTTGAACGATACGTAAAAGACATTGCCAATGATATCGAAGTGCGCCAGACAATCGGCATGGATAATCCATGGCATTATCGCAACAAAAGTCAATTCCAAGTACGTAAAGACGGCAAGAAAGTAAAAGCTGGTCTATTTGCGGAAGGTACACATCAGTTATTGGATATCGATGAGTGTATCGTGCAACATCCACATACAACACTTGTGACGAATGCAGTAAAAAGAATTCTAGAGAAACTTAAAATACCGATTTATGATAGTGAAACCGGCAATGGTCTAGTACGAACAATTGTGGTCCGTACCGGCATTCAAACAGGTGAAATTCAGTTAGTACTTGTCACTACACTTGCAGAAATGCCGAAACGTCAACTACTCATTGATAAATTGGCGACCATAGATCCTGCCATTGTCTCGATTGTCCAAAATGTCAATCCGAAGCAAACTTCCTTAATTTTTGGCGAGCGAACAATAGTTCTTCATGGCAAGAAAACACTCCATGAAGAATTAGGTGAACTTTCATTTGATTTATCTGCACGAGCATTTTTCCAATTGAATCCCRCTCAAACCGTTCGTTTATATAACGAAATTAAATCGGCTGCAGCATTAACAGGTAAAGAAACCGTTGTCGATGCTTACTGTGGTGTTGGAACAATTGGCTTATGGTTAGCCGATCAAGCAAAAGAAGTACGAGGAATGGATATCATTGCGGATAGTATTTACGATGCAAAGAAAAACGCAGAGAAGCATGGATTCACTCACGCTACTTACGAGACTGGCACTGCTGAAGAGTGGCTTGCCACATGGAGCCGTGAAGGGTTCTCCCCTGATGTCCTAACTGTAGATCCACCTCGGACCGGTTTAGCGGACAGTTTATTGCACACTATTTTAAATGTGCGACCAAAAAGATTTGTCTATACGTCATGTAATCCATCCACTTTAGCAAAAGATTTAAGCGAATTGCGTAAGGTTTACAATATCGTCTATATCCAACCTATCGATATGTTCCCTCAAACGGCTCAAATCGAAAGCGTCACATTGTTGGAACGTAAATAATCATTAAAGGATAAACACTAAAATCATTTAATATAGTCTCATAATAAATAAAAATTTCTGGCATGCTCAATTGGGCATGCTTTTTCTTTTTGTTTAATATCAAGGATTATTATTTTTAATTCTAGGGAATAAAGACAATAAGTTACTACGAATATAAAGCTAAATTGGATAGACGGAGGAATTGCTATGAAGTGGAGAGGTCGAGGACAAAGTACAAATGTAGAAGATCGCAGAAGGATGGGTGCTGGTGGAATAGGAATTGCCGGCGGTGGAATTGGTCTAGTGATTGTCATTATTATTACGCTAATCGGTGGCGGTGGTCCCGGTGATATTTTGAATAATATACAAGGCACTGATACGAACCAAGCAGGTCAATACGAAGAAACCGAACAAGAAACAGAACTGGCGGATTTCGTTTMAGTTGTCCTGGCAGACACCGAAACTGTATGGAGCGAGCTTTTCAAAGAAAAAGGATCGGAATATCAGGAACCGGTCATGGTATTGTATAACGGTCAAGTCCAATCCGCTTGTGGAGCAGCAGGCTCAGCCGTAGGACCATTTTATTGTCCAGGTGATTATAAACTCTATATTGATTTAAGCTTTTATGAAGAATTGAATAAAAAATTCCAAGCTCCTGGTGACTTTGCAATGGCTTATGTTATTGCCCATGAAGTTGGTCACCACGTGCAAACACTTTTAGGTACAAATAAGGAAGTAATGGCACTTCGCAATAAAATGAGTGAAGAAGAGTTCAATCAATATTTAATACGTCTGGAGTTGCAAGCGGACTATTATGCTGGCGTTTTCGCCCATTACGCAGAAGGTCAAGGCTACTTAGAAGTAGGCGATATTGAAGAAGCGATTACTGCTGCAAGTGCAGTAGGTGATGATAATATTCAAAAGAAAACGCAAAAATACGTCGTGCCGGAAAGTTTTACACATGGTACTTCTGAGCAACGCATGCGTTGGTTCAAAAAAGGATATGAAGCGGGAACAATTGAAGATGGTGATACATTTAAAGCAAAAAATCTATAATGACCTCTCATAACTGAAAACAGCATGTCCCATCGAATCTCAACTCGATTGGACATGCTGTTTTTTGGGCTTCAACAAGCTTAATAAACTTAACGTCAATAAAAATAACGAAATAAGCCATAAAAAACTGAAGTCTTTAAAGTACTCCAGAAACACACCGCCCAAAAATGGTCCGGTCAAGCTGCCGATACTAAAGAAAATGCCGCATAGTAAATTCCCTGATGGCAATAAAGCTTTAGGCGTCAAATCCGCCATGTAAGAAATACCAAGAGAAAATGTTGACCCGACGAACAAACCAGCGAGTAGAAATGCACCGATAAGTGTCCAAACATTATTCTCTAACATGGCTGCCAAACTAAAAGAGAACGCGCCGCCAAACAACGAAAATAATACGACTTTCTTTCTGCCGATTCGATCACTTAGAGCACCTAATGGTAACTGCGAAAGGATTCCACCTGTTGAAAATGCAGCCAATATAATGGAAACCATAGACACATTGACATCATTTCGCAACGCGTAGACTGGGAAAATGGCATGCAAGCTGGACTCCAAAAATCCGTAACTAAACGGAGGGATAAAAGCTACCCAAGCAAATCCAATGGTTGCCCCAAAACGTGCCCATGTCCCTCGCATTGTGGATGTTTCATGAATATGCCCGGGAAATTCATTATCTACAAAAAATATGAGTGACCAAGCGGACATACATAAAATCCCCGATATGATAAACGGCAAGCCTTCGTAAATATAAACGAGTGGCAAAAATAAAGGACCTGCTGCGAAACCAATTCCGAATGACAGTCCGTATAATGCGATATTGCGCCCTAAGCGTTCTTGTGGCGAAAAGCTTGTAATCCATGTCTGAGTCGAAAAATGAAGTGCATGGTCTCCTATTCCAATGAACAATCGCAAAATAAACCAAAAAACAACACTTTTCCATAGCGGAAATAACAGCAATGATACAAAAACCAACATCCCTCCGATGAGGATTATGGGCTTATAACCAAATCTTCGAAGTGGCTGTTCCATAAATGGAGAAATTAAAAGTGTTCCGATATATAGCCCTGTTGCGTTCAAACCGTTCAATGAAGAAGAAAGTCCATCTTGTTCGAAAATTACAGAAATGAGTGGCAACAGCATTCCTTGCGAAAATCCAGATATCGAAACAATGACCACTAAAATCCAAAATCTTCTTTTTTCTAAGGCTGTAAACTGATTCATGAAGGTCCTCCTGCGTACGGGTTGAAATTATATTCATTTCAACCAAGTTTCGGTACAATTCTATCATAAAGGAGGGATTTGCGTTGAAGTATGTGATGACAGAATATGGATTAGAAACAGAGTTGGAGTTTGGAAAATTAACGATTTCAGGAGATGAAACAAAAGGATTTAGACCTTACCAATTAATTGTTTCGTCTCTTGTAGGCTGTAGTGGCGGCGTTCTTCGAAAAGTATGTGAGAAGATGCGTATGCCGATTGAGGATATGGAGATTGAAGTATTGGAAGTGTTGCGCAACCCTGAAGAAGCAAATCGACTCGAAAAAGTGCACATCCATTTCAAATTAAGAGGTCAACTCGAGGAAGCGAAAGTTGAAAAAGCAATGATTCTGACGAAGAAAAATTGTTCTATGGTCCGTTCTGTAGACCAATCAATTGAAGTCGTAGAAACGTTCGAACTTATTTAGACATTGATGAAGGCTCAGTCGATGATCTGCGAACAGATGATTGGCTGAGCCTTCTAAATATCACTAATATCCAATTGAGTATCCATATATCGATTCACGGCTATTGTGCCGGTGAAATGTTCGAACCCCCTCCTTCTAACTGATTGATTGGTTTCGACTATTCACTACGGCCTCCCCTCTCTTGTTGAAGTAAATTAACTTTAACACGTTAATTAACTTTTGTAAATATTCAAAATACATTTAATATTAAAATATTTCCTAAGTCCTACTGACAGTTGAAAAATCATTGCATATGGGCTACGATGTATGTGTAAAGCGAGGTGGCTCACATGGGCAAGTCAATTTCAAACAAAGACCAACAAGTCACATACTTAAAAGAACGTCTTCACATTTTCTTAGAAGTATTAGATTCAATTGAACCAGAAACGACTGAACTTGAAGACATTGATCGCTTAATTGCGATGATGGATGACTTAGAAGAAAAGATGGAACAATTTAAAAACCGTCCTGAATGAACACATGGAGAGTGCCTATATATGGGTGCTCTCTTTTTTATGTTCCAAATTCTATTTTAGTTCAAATGAAATGTTAGGCTATGAAATGTTTTTTTGACTAATCGCAGACCATTTCTGTCGGTTCGCATTTGATTTATGTCCAGTCAGAGGCGGTTTATGACCATCTGCAATGGTTTTACGTCCATCCAAATCTCTTTCTGTCCATTCGCATCCAACTTCTCCTTACCCCCTCCCTCCTTTCGACATCCATTCCTTTTTTTAGCCAACTGRAAAGAGTATAATGGAGAGTGGAATTATGACTAAGCAATGTATGAGAGGGGTCAACAC
>NZ_JBFUJC010000107.1:0-9262 GCF_056401595.1 Paenisporosarcina sp. P4_E4_2
CCTGCAAATGCACTGGGCTCCCTCGCATCAACTTCAAAATCATTTTCAATTGTTTTATTGAAATAGCGGTCGACTAGTAAGTCGTATATACTTTCGTTTTCAATGGATTGTTTTGATGCCGCCTGTGTAGTTAACGGGGCAATCAAACCCATAAGTAATGTTGCTGCAATTGTTGCACGAATCCATTTATCTATTTTCAATTGAGGTCCTCCTCTAACGAATCTTCCTACGTTATTTTATCAAACGGAACATTGCCACGCCATGATTAGCAAAGATTTAAGTAGTATTTACGTCAAAACTGTGAAAAATAACATGGATACCTCAAGGAACCTGGTAAGTGTCCGATTCCAACTAAGTTTTTTTTCCACCTAACCATCCACTGCCCTTCAAATCACGCAATAAAAAAACCACTTCACTCCAAATAAATGAAGTAAAGTGGTTTCTTCCTTTGTTTATGCTAAAAAGCTGCTGCCTAATGGTAATGAGAACCCTAGGAACATTGTGATAAACAAGAACACGAACAATAATACCCAAAACATCGTTGTTGGTTTTTGTTTTTTCATACGAACCAAAATCATTTCCATCATGCCGATGACTAAAATTCCACCAAGGAACTTAAATCCATAAAGCATGCCCATATCGGAATCCATGCCAACCATGAACAATGCCACACCTGTCAAAATGATGAATACGTAAACTAAACGTAACACCATATGTGTGATTTTTTGTCCTTTGCCTGTCTTAAGTAAAACAGAGACAAAGAACAAGATAATACCTAGTACCCAAGCTGTAATGTGTAAGTGCGTGTTAGCTAAAAAATCCAAAATCGTCACCTCATCTAATTAATCGTTCAATTCTATCGTATCATATCTCGCTGACTAATAAACTTTTTAACCTACTAGTTTCAATTTATAAAAAAAGTGTGAATCTCTGCTCCCTTTCCGCGGACGAACTGACAAGCCACCTCTGGCCAACAGGATGTTGGTCACGAAGGTGTTGCCACAAAATTGCATTTCGTTCGTTTATTCTCACTGAAGAGTTTTGGCAATCCATTTTTCAGCAGGAGTCACGAAGATTCTCTTATTCAATAACATGATGTTACAAAGCCTAAATAAATCTTTATTCAAATTGGTTTACCAATGTGCCAATTCCTTCAACAGACACCTTCACTGTATCACCGGCTACCAAAAATTTTGGGGGATTAAAGCCTTTTCCCACACCAGAAGGAGTTCCTGTCAAAATTACATCTCCAGGTTCAAGTGTTACCAATGCAGAAATTTGTGCAATCAATTCTTCTACAGAAAAAATCATATCATCTGTATGTCCATTTTGGCGTACTTCGTCATTCACTTTTGTCACAATGGATAGATTTTGTGGATTTGGTAACTCGTCTTTCGTCACCAAATATGGACCCATCGGACAAGATCCTTTCAAGCTTTTGCCAAGGAAAAATTGCTGGTGTTTCTTCTGTAAATCACGCGCTGTTAAGTCGTTTGCGATTGTATAGCCAAACACATGATCATACGCAAGTTTTTTAGGAATATTTTCTCCTTTTTTACTGATCACAACGGCCAGTTCACCTTCATAGTCATATGAAGAAGTGGTATCTGAATGTACTGAAAGTGATTCTCCGTCTGCTGCAATTGTTGTCGGTGATTTTGTGAAGATCATCAAATGTTCTGGTGCAGCTTCTGAACCCATTTCTTTTGCATGCTCTGCATAGTTTCGGCCCACACCAAAAATGTTTTTCGGCGTTCGTGGAATCGGAGATAGCCATTCGATACTTGAAAATGGTCGTTTGAATTGATTCGGCTCTTCAGAATTCAGAGCAGCATCTRTGAGCTTACGCATCTGCTCAACAAAATCCATTCMTTTTTCAATTCCATCAACAATGTTCTGAGGGAAATCGGGCAACACTTGGAACGTCTGTTGTATCGCCACCACGTCCCATACGGCTTCTTCTTTCTTCACCTTGGGACCGAAACGAATTTGACCTTCATAGCGAAAAGAAACGATTTTCATACACTGACACTCCCTCTGAATTAATTTTTGTTTAATTCAGTCTACGATACTTCGACAAATTTTTCATCGATTTTTTTTATTTAATTTTCCATACGTCGCTCTTTTCCAGAGCATTTCAATCGGTCCTTGCTTAAACTTGGATAACCAGATTTCTGCGAATATTATTTGGACGATAAATATTCCGACAGCGAGCCAAGTACCTGTCAGTACATCCACTTTGCCATACAAGCCAAACCCATAAGAATAAAAGATGGTGGTGGCAATGACTGATTGTGTTAAATATGTCGTCATGGACATTCTTCCAACTTTAGCAACAGGCGAGAAGAGCTTACGGAAGACAGTTAATTGACATAACAGTGCAATCAGTCCTGCATAGCCAATAGCGACCAAGGGACCTCCAAATATATCTTGGACATACATTGTGAAAAAGTCCGCTTCTTTTGTGAAAGGCAAGAACTTGATGAAATACCCCACTCCCAATGATAGTACCGTCAATCCAATCCAAAATATCTTCTTCTCTGATGTGCGTTCAATCAATTTCGCTTTAGCCGCCGCAGCACCAATCAGCATGTAAGGGAAAATCGTTATACCTATTAATAATATGGTCCCCGACTCAATATTGGCATAGCTCCAATCGGCTGCCCGCTGAATGAAAATATCAGTCCAGCTTCCAGAACCAAATGCCAGGATAGAAGATTCAATCTCCTGTACACCGGCATAAAATTCTTGGCCAGTTTGCGCTGCGTAATAAAGTAAAAACGAGAAACCTAAGTTCGGTATGAGATAAAGAGGAAGCGCAATTCCAAGTAACCAGCCACTTGAAAGTCGCAACAACAAAATGACAATAAACCCGCTCAGTGCATATGTGATCAATATGTCACCTGACCAAATTAGGAAAGCATGTAGAATTCCGATGATCAATAATACGCTTAACCTGCGTATTGCAAGTGGTAGGAAAGATCCTCCTCGTTGCTTTGATTTAAGGAATTGCATCATCAATCCATAGCCAAATAGCATGGAAAATAAAGGATATACACTTCCTTGTAACACTATATCTATCCATTGAAACGTTTCTTTATCACTCAGATCTGTATACCAAGTGTACGGATTTATGTAGTAATAGGGAGTATGAAACGCCAGCATATTGACGATAAAAATCCCTAGGAGTGAGAAGCCGCGCATCATATCGATTGCAACGACCCGTTCCTGTAATTCTGTAGGTCTTAAATTCACCTTAAATCCTCCAATACAAAGATTTGATTCGAGTCAAACAAATACAATATTTTTTCCTTGATGGTGATGGAAAGAATATTTTCTATAGCTTTTTGATACAGCGACAGCTGTAAACCATAGCGATGCTGCATTTCCCGCAAAATCGAAGTCTCGTTATGGAAAACACCTCTAATTCGATCGGTTTTATAGTCGAGTAATACCCACTGTCCATCTTCTTCCTGGAATAAGCAATCTGCGATACCCTGCAAAATTTGAATGTCCCCATCCTCGTCTTTCATACCATACGTAAAAGGTACTTCACGCAGGACTTCGGAAGCATGACGCAATCTGTCCACAAGCGGTGATTGCAGGAAGTTTTCGATGGCATTCACTTTTATGGCTTTTGCTTCATTTGTAGTCAACAACTGACGATCTGCAAGCAGTTGAATAAAGGATTCAATCATTTCCTTGCCAGGCTGTAAATTGAAATCGAGATGCTGCATGGCCGTATGCATCGCTGTACCAATTTCTGCACTTGTCAGTTTGTGCTCCCCTTGTTGTAGAAAAGCAGGTCGTTTATGAACACTGGTAATGGCTTGCTGAACTTCTTTCGTCCTGAAAAATTCGGGTTCTTCTTCTTTTCGCAGTTGATCAATTCGTTTCAGTTCACTTACCGATTGCTTGGAACGTTTGACGGTTGAACGCTCGTGAATATAGACTGTATTGAATCGACGTTCCACTTCACTCATTATTTCCGGGGAAATTCCTTTTTGCTTCGTGGCATCAGACGGCTCTGAAGTAGTCTCGATTGCAATGACCTGTCGTAATTCTTCTACATGAATCGTTTCAAACGACCATTTTGATGGATGTTGCAATGCATCTGAATCCACCTGTCCTTGCCACAACGCGAAGTCATGATGTCTAGCGACGGCAGGACCAATCCAATCCAGGAACCCCTTCGCACGTGAACGTACATACTCCGGTAACATATCACCACTGGAAGCGGCAATATCCTGCCACTTGTCAATCGATTTTTGTGCATCCTTAACAGTCCCGACGAGCATTAACTTTTCCTTTGCTCGTGTCATCGCTACGTATAAAACCCGCATTTCTTCCGACTTCAGCTCCAGCTGTTTCTTTTCTTTCATGGCCAAAAATGGCAGTGATGTAAAGGAAATTCGTTTATCCGGATCCACTGCTTTTACAGCCAAACCGAACGTCTGATCAAATAAATACAGTTCATTGAAATCCATTTGATTGAAGTCACGGCCAAGACCGGCAATGAACACATAAGGAAATTCAAGTCCCTTGGAAGAATGGATTGTCATTAAACGGACGACGTTTTCTTTTTCACTCATTGCACGTGCTGTTCCCAAGTCGTCTCCACGCTTTTTCATTCGGTCGATAAATCGCAAAAAGCGGAAAAGTCCACGGAAGGACGATTTTTCATAAGACAGTGCACGGTCATGCAACGCACGCAAGTTCGCTTGTCTTTGTTTTCCTCCTGGCATGGCGCCGACCATTTCGTAATAGTGGGTATCCATATAAATTCGCCATATTAAGTCTGCCAATGATCCCCGTCGTGCCAAATCACGCCATTCTTCATAATGAAGGAAGAATCGCTGCAGCTTTTCAGCTGTTTCGGAAGCGATGCCACTGCCACCCATTCGGACGAAGTTTTTAAGCGCTTCATAAAATGGTTCTTTAGGAGCGGAAAGACGGATATGGGAAAGCTCTGCTTCTGTTAACCCGACAAATGGTGCCCTTAGCACCGAAGCCAGGGGAATATCCTGATATGGATTATCGACAATACGCAGGGTATTCAACATAATCATCACTTCAAGCGCATCAAAATAACCTTTTGAAAGGTTAGCATATAACGGAATGCCCGCCTGCTTGAATTCTTCCGTTAGATCAGCTGACCAAGTCATAGATCTCGTCAGGATCACTATATCCCGGTATTCAAGTGGACGTTCTTTTTTTGTCCACGCATCGACGACCATCGTTTTCTGATCCATTAATGAGCGAATTTTTCGGATGATATAGCGAGCTTCCCACTGGGATTTTTTCAACTCGTCAATTTCTAAGATTTCTTCATTGATTTCTTCGTCTTCACTCGCAGCTTCATCGACATCTTCCGTTTGCTGAGACAGAATCGTAAGCTCTACTGCAGATGGCTGATCCGGATACGGAGCTCCTGCTTTTAAGGCTGCCGCTTCATCGTAATCAATTTCCCCAACTCGTTTCCCCATGATTTGAGAAAATATAAAATTGGTTGCATCCAAAACTTCCGCGCGACTTCGGAAGTTGGCATTCAAATCGATTTTCACACCTGTATGTTGTGCTTCTGTCGTAAACTTCAAGTACTTCTCCAGGAACAACATCGGTTCAGCCAAGCGGAAACGATAAATCGATTGTTTGACGTCACCTACCATGAACATATTGCCATTTGCTTCCGTACCGGTTTTGACAATCTGTAAAATGGTTTCTTGCAAACGGTTTGTATCCTGATATTCATCCACCAGAACTTCTTTGTACTGCATCATGATGTCCTGTGCCGTGCTTGAAGGAACAAGTTGGCCATCTTCTTCTTCCGTCAATATTTGCAAGGCAAAATGCTCCAAATCCGAGAAATCGACTAACCCTCGCTCACTTTTTGCCAAACGATATTGGTCACCATAAGTTAATGTCAGTTCCACCAATGTTACTAGCAGAGGGTGCATCATTCTCATTTCCTGCAATAATCTTGCTGGTGTTCGTGTGAAATAGGCTTCTTTCACACCATTGACGCGTTTCTTCAATTGATCACGTTTATCTTTCGCTTTTTGAACGAGTTCGTCGTCGAACGTATCTTTCGGGATACGGGCAGCCGTCGCAAATTTCAACGTTTGGAAAAAGTCAAAAGTCGACTGCCACGATTGTGTGGAAATACGACGAATTGCTTCTGCAATTACGAGTTGATCTTGTTCCACTGTGGTCCCGTAAGGAGCTGGACCTGCCGGCAGCAACGCATATTGACGAATCTCTTCCGTCATCGCATACGCTTCTTCCATAGCATGCTGGATGGTCAGTTTAAGTGCTTCGATAAAAGGCAGATCATCGATTACCATATCGTCAGGCACATTATAGCTTTGTGGGATTGACTGTAACCATTTCTTCGGTTCCGGATGTACACTTGCTGTGTCATATAATTTATCAATCAACGTTTCAATCATTTGATCGTCCCGGTCTGTCGTGAAACTGTCAACAAGTCTGTACAGCGATTCCGGATTTTCCGCTTTATGCGCCGACTCCAATATCGCAGCCAATACATCATCACGAATTAGGGCTGCTTCCGCTTCGTTTGCCAGTCTGAATCCAGGATCCAAATCGAGGATGTAAGCGTACTGCTTAACGATGGATAAACAAAAAGAGTGAAGTGTCGAGATTTGCGCTTTATTCAATAGACTCAATTGTCTTCTTAAATGACTGGAATTCGGATTTTTCACAAGCGCTTTTTCCAGCGCTTCCGCCATCCGGTGTCGCATTTCGGCCGCCGATGCATTGGTAAATGTCACAACGAGAAGCTCATCCACATCAATCGGATTATCTTCACGAATCATCTTTTGGATTAGACGTTCAATCAGGACAGCCGTTTTTCCTGAGCCAGCTGCTGCTGAAACGAGTATGTCACGTCCTTCTGCAAAAATGGCGCGCCACTGAGCGTCAGTCCATGTAACATCTTGTGGTTTAATCGGTATCAGCATCAGGTGAGACCTCCTCTTTAATTCGTTGCGTGACTTCTTCTGGTGTACCTACCGACAGTTTACGATAGTGCTGGTCAGGATCTGTAGGATCAAACTGACATACACTACGGAAATTACAATAGTCGCATGCTGTTTTATCCTTCATCCTGTAGGGCAGTACCCGTGTATCGCCAGCGAGCATCCCATCTCCGGCTTGCTGATGCTTTTTACGTACAAATGTCCGCAAATTCGCCATGTCCTGTGTGGACACAACTTTCGAAAAAGATTTGGATATGGAGCCGTCTTTATTGATACGGGCTGGTATTACTTTTGAAGTGCCCGCTATTTCCGTATCCATTTTGCTTAAGACGTTGGCATCGTCTATCAATAAACCGCGCATTTTATATTTCTTAAATACTTCTTCCGCAAGGTCCATGTCAGAAAGCTCTTTAGCCAATTTCAACATTGGATTATGAACATGCATATATAAAACACCTGCCGGACTGGCATCTTCACCTAACCAAATTGCCGAGTTGCTGACAGCCACATCCAAGTACGTAAGCATCTGTAGGGAAATTCCATAATACACATCATTTAAATCGAGTCCTTTGGCGGACGATTTGTAATCAACGATTCGCACAAATGGTTGGCCATCCACAACAGCTGCGTCCACGCGGTCTATACGACCACGCATTTTCATGGCGTGACCATTTTTCAATGGGATTTCCAATGTGGGCAATTCTTCTCCAGGACCAAAACCAGTTTCTATCGCGATTGGAACAAAAGTAGAGACACTGGCATGATCCCGTAAAGTCGTCATGGTGCGTTGCAAAATCTGGACGAGTTTACGTTGAATATAGGTATATCTTTTTGTGCTGAGTAAAATTTGATGGACAAAAAATGGCGAAATTTCTTCTACTGCTTGTCTCGCCAGTTCCCAAGCCTGAGTAGTTGAAAGCTGTGCCCAAGTTAACCCCAATCGCTTCGTTTCGTCAGAAATCCATTTCAAAGCGGCATGGAATAAATCTCCGATGGCCGGGGCTTCTAGTAAATATTCTGCGCGTTCTTCCAAGCGCAAACCATACGTTGCGAAATGTGCAAAAGGACAACTGTAATATTTCTCGACACGTGACACACTAGATGTAAACGTATCCCCATACAAGGCATTGGTCGTTTCACGGTCCAGACGCTCTGCGATTATTGGATTCGTCAGTGGTCGAATAATCCGTTCGAAAACGCTATGCCAAAATGGATCATTTTCATAATAGGAAGCAACCGCCTGCCATTCTTCCTCCAGATTTTCTTCAACAACCGCTTGTTTTAATTTAGTGGCAAGGTACGGCAAAGTTGCCCGAGGATGTTGGATATAGTAATCTGTACTGTCTTTCAAAACAGCCGGATCAATGACAGCCAGTTCCACTTCGATTTTCGGCAACAATTGTTGCAATCGTTTGATGAATGTCGAAGGAAGCAGTGCTTTCCCTTCTTCATCCGCAACAGCGTATGACACAAACAGTTTTTCGGAAGCTGTTGTCACCGCTCGGTACGCCATATAAGATTCGTCCATCAGACGCATTTTGGACGTCGGAGCCAGCTCAAAGCCAATTTGCATAAACCATTCCCGCTCGGTATCCGAAAGCAACCCTTCCTGTTCGAGTCGTTTTGGAAATACCCCGTCATTGACGCCAATGACAAATGCTGCCCGAATATCGGACAATCGGGATAAATCAACCGTTGCTACGGTTACTTGATCGAGTGACGGTGGAATGCGGGAGAACTCCAACGTGTCAAAACCTTCTTCCAATAGTAGCAAGCTTTCTTTAGGCGTCAGTTTTTCATCACCAAACATCAACACAAATTGATCCAGTACATCTACCCACTGTGACCAGGCCTGGTCATGCTCGGTAGCTAGCAAAAGACGCCCCTGTTCATTTTCCTCATCTTTTAATACTTGCAGCTTATCGTAAATCTGTAATTCTTCGATTAATTCAAATAGTGCCTGTGCGACGTCTCTTCCTGTCCCGCATGCCTCTATTTTCCGTCTAAACTCCTGAAGAGGGGTCAAAACGATGTTCTTCACTGCGGTTATGTCAGCTTGGATAGCACGTTCTTCATCTGTTTGAACTTTTGAATGGAATTCAAGTCCACGGTATTTTTTCACGAGCCAGCGTCGTTCATCCGTCCAGCGTTCGCCGTAAATCCCTTGTGAAATCACGAAATTCTCTAAACGATCTGCGCGTTCTCGCCATACTCTTTTATTTGCTTGTAGCGGGAAGAACAAATCCGTTTTGATGGCCCTGAAC
>NZ_JBFUJC010000108.1:0-9172 GCF_056401595.1 Paenisporosarcina sp. P4_E4_2
GTATTCTCTCTCCCTGAAAATATTCGTTTAATTGCTTCTTTACATTTTTATACACTGATTCATCTTGCTGGATTGCTACCGTTTCCAAATGCATTAGTGGTTCATCAAAATAAATAGCTGTTAATTTTCCGTCATCAATTTGAAGATATAACTTCCCGATAGGACTTTCCAAAGCTTTTATCATGTACCGTATGTCCCCCTTTAGCCTCCAAATGATAAACTGGAAGGATAATATGAAAAGTAGTACCGTGAGTTAACTCACTCTCTACCTCTATACTTCCCCCATGATCTTCGATTGTTTGAATTGCATGGGCAAGTCCAAGCCCAGTCCCTTGTTCTTTCGATGTATAAAAAGGTAAAAAAATCTTCTGCATCTGCTCCTGAGTCATCCCCCCACCTTGATCTTTTACGGACACACAAACTTGCTTGTTATAACGCAAGGATTGAGTTATGGACACTTTCCCTCCATTGGGCATGACTTCCATTGAATTTTTTAAAACGTTCATAAATACTTTTTTTAATTCGTATGTGTCACCAAGAATCCAATCCGAGTCATTTTCACATGGTACCATTTCAAGTTCAATATTTTGTATGATACCTTGTGGGTGCATAAAATCAACTACTTGCGAAATGATGGAAGAGACAGAAATAAATTGAAATGATCGAGAAGGCGGTTTAGATAAAACTAAAAACTCATTGAGTATGGATTCCATTCTAATGAGTTCACTATTGATAATGTCTAGATATTCGTATCCTTGTTCACTTACTTGCGATGTTAGTAATTGTGTAAATCCTTTCAAAGAGGTCAAAGGATTTCGAATTTCATGCGCAATACTTGCAGCCATTTGACCGAGAGTCGATAACGAACGTGAGTGTTCAATTTGCTTTTTCAATTGAACATTTTCGGTATCATCACGAATGACCGTAACGTACATGTCCAAATTATTATTGAACGCAGATGTAAAATGATAAAACTTTGGTTCACCGATTGTATCTAGTTTAGATACACTCATTTCGGCAGAACCTTTTAGTGAAAGTGTTTTGAAAAATTGTTCGAAATCAGGTTTTGAATGAGGTAACAAGTCAAAAATGTTGTGTGCTTTTTTGCCTTTTAATTCATGTGGAGCTATGTCAAATAAGATTGTGGCTTTCTGATTGAAGTCAATAATGGTTCCTTCAGTGCTGGTCAAAATCATACCATGCGGAGCATATTTAAAGAGAAATTCATATTTCATTAAACCATCTACTATATTATGGCTTAGAATTTCGTGTGGGCGTTGTTTGAAGCGAATCAGATATTGGGATGATGAATGATTATAATTGCCCTGGACTTCGATAAATCTATTGCCTTTTTCATTATCCGTTAAGCATATTTGACATTTTGCATTATTTGAAAATGTCGCTTCCTTTAAAAAATTTCTCCAGGTTTTAGAAGAAGACTTGTCCATTTGTGTGATAACCTCTTCAACTGTGTTGTGTGAGAAAAATTCCTTCGCCATTCTATTTAACTTAATCCCCTTGCCATTCTCGAGTAGAATGACTGATTCTTTATCGTTCCAAAATAAATAATCGAACATCTCTGTGATTTTTTCGCCAAACAAGTCATTCACCGGACCTTTCTCGTTCTTTTTATACAAATTATGCTGTGAAATACCTTTATATTCTGGATAGCTAAAAAAACAAAGATTAAAATTAATTCAGATTATTTCATATAGATTTAGCTAATATTGACTTATATTGTTTGAATCAACTTTCCTTGTTAAAATAGAATGATGTAAAGAAGGAGAATGCTTAATGAACATCGTCTTAGCAACGCTAAATGCAAAATATATTCATACCAACTTGGCACTAAGGTGTCTTAAAGCAAGTGCACAACCTGAATTTAATCCAACCATTGCTGAATATACAATAAAGGATCCAGCTTTTAATATTGTTTCTGATATATATTTAAAGAAACCTAAAGTTGTCGGTTTCAGCTGTTACATTTGGAACATTGAGGAGACTTTAAAAGTTGTTCGTCTATTAAAAAGAGTGAGCCCAGATACTATTATTGTACTTGGAGGGCCAGAAGTATCCTATGACTCAAACTACTGGTTGAGACGCATGAAAGAAATCGACTTTATTGTCATGGGTGAGGGCGAAGTATCGTTCAAACAGTTGCTTCATTTTGTCGAAGGAACTCTTCCTTTAAAAGAAGTACCTGGTATTTGTTATATGCAGGATGAAAAATTTATGATTCACCCGCAAGGACCTAAAATTGATTTACGTGAAATGCCAACACCGTTTCGCTTTGAAGAAGATATTCCTCACTTGTCCAAACGAATTACTTACATTGAAACCAGCCGTGGCTGTCCCTTCTCATGCCAATTTTGCTTATCTTCCATCGAAGTCGGTGTCCGTTATTTCAATAGGGAAAAAGTGAAAGAAGATATTCGTTATTTGATGGATAATAATGCGAAAATCATTAAATTTGTAGACCGGACATTTAATATTAGCCGCAGCTATGCAATGGAAATGTTTCAATTTTTGATTGACGAACATCGCCCTGGTGTTGTTTTTCAATTCGAAATTACAGCTGACATTATGCGACCTGAAGTCATTCAGTTTTTAAATGAAAATGCACCTGCTGGATTATTCCGTTTTGAAATCGGCGTTCAGTCAACGAATGAATTGACGAATGAACTCGTAAAAAGAAAACAAAACTTTGCCAAATTAACACGTACTGTGACAATGGTAAAAGAAGGCGGAAAAATTGCGCAGCATTTAGACTTGATTGCCGGGTTACCTGAAGAAGATTATGCTTCATTCAAACAAACGTTTAATGATGTATTTGCAATGGGACCTGAAGAATTGCAATTAGGCTTCTTAAAACTGTTACGTGGAACAGGGTTGCGTGTTCAAGCTGAAGAATATGGCTACGTATATGTCGATCAAGCCCCATATGAGATCTTCGCCAATAATGTCCTGTCGTTTGATGATATGCTCAGAATCAAACAAGCTGAAGATGTTCTTGAAAAATATTGGAATGCACATAGACTCGATCGTACAGTTGGCTATTTAGTTTCTGAAACGTTTGAAACGCCTTTTGATTTCTTCCAGGACTTTGGCAGCTATTGGGAAGAAAAAGGTTGGTCCCGAATTGGCCACCAACTTGAAGACTTATTTAAACGACTAGAAGAATTTTTACTTCAGGACGGTCGTGCTGACATGGCAGTAGTTAGAAGTTTGATGAAGATTGATTACTTGGTACATCATCAATTCCAACCGCGCAAGCCATGGTGGGAAAAAGAAATGAAAAAAGAATCTCAGTCTGCAATTTATCGAAAAATCATTGAAAATCCAAGTCTAGCCGGTCAGTCTTTTGCAGAACTCAATCTTCATGAACGTGAAGTTTACAAACAGACGCTCCTTGTTCCTTTCTCACTTGATTTACAACTGCTTGACCAAGAGCAAGTCGTATCGAAGGATGGCTATTTACTAACTTTCTTCAAATCGGGACAAGCACCACAATTTTCGTTTATAGCAAAAGAGCAGGTATCCTGATTATTTCAGGACCTGCTCTTTTTTTAGCCTATGATAACACGTTCTTTTGGATAATGGAATTTGGTTTTGGTTGTACGACCGCCTATAGTATATAGGAAGGAGATTAATCCGATGCGCCCTACGAACATCAAAAGCATAATCAATATTTTACCGAAAGTCGATAATTTATCCGTGATGCCTAAAGACATCCCGCATGTTCCAAAAGCTGAGGTAATTTCAAAAATGATTGCCGTCATTGACAATGTGGGTTCTGAAATTGATAAGGCGATGGTTGCAAGTAACACAATGAAAATAGATAAAATGATTACCGCATATGAACGTAACACGTCGATTAATTGAATTTCACGATTAAATATTTGTATTTCATTTTTCCCACGCGCATAGTTAATCAAAAATAAGACCGCTATTGCAAACGTCGTAGTGCGAATCCCTCCACCTACTGAACTTGGCGAGGCTCCAATAAACATCAATGCACTCAAGAATATGTCGGTACCTTGTGTAAACTCTGTGATATCAACAGTAACAAGACCCCCCGAGCGTGACGACACAGAGTGAAACATTGCAGTAAATAAGGCTTCATGCCATGACATACCGCGAAAAGATTTGAACATTTCCAATGCAAGAATGACTACAGTTCCTACGACCAGCAATAAACCAAATGTAGCAGTTGTAATTTTCGTAAACAGCGAGAATCGGAAATTCTTGTTTTTATTAGATAAAAAGGCTTTAATTTCGATTAAAACAGGGAAACCGATTGCTCCTAAAATGATTAAGATCATGTTTATGATTTGCACAAAATAATCATCATGATACGGGATCATGGATTCGCCCGTAATATCAAAGCCACCATTCGTTGTTGCTGAAACAGAGGCAAACAAACCATGGAGAAAAGCTTCTGACAGTGTTTCATAAAATTGAGTAAAGTAGAACGTAAGAATGAGTGCGCCCAACAACTCGATAAGCAATAAAATCTTTATGATTTCAATAATTAAATTAACGACCCCAGACAGAGAATGCTGGTTATGATCTATCATGATTAATTGTCGTTCGCGTAAGCCTATTTTTTTTCCAACCAGTAACCACACAAATGTACCAAGAGACATGATTCCAATTCCACCAAGTTGGAGGATAATCATTAACATGGCGATTCCAAAAGTTGAGTACGTTTCTGAAATATTTAATACACTTAAACCTGTAACGCTGACAGCACTGACTGCTGTAAACAAACTATCAATAAAAGCCACACTGACTCCAGGTTGGTGAACTCCAGGTAGGTTTAATAACCCCACAGATAACCCAATGGCTAAAAAATAATAAGAAACGATTGCTTGAGCGGGCGATAAATTTCGTATGCGTTTAATAATTGGATTCATAAAAAGGTCAAGTCCTTTCAAATGACACGAATAGGTCATCTTCCTATTCTAAAAAACATTACGTAAAAAAGAAAGAACAAGTATTTATTCTTTTAAAAAAAGTGCTTCTCGATTGAGAAGCACCCGGATTAATGATTTTTATGATTGCGATTTTTGCCTTGTTCTGATTGTTCTTTACCACTTTGTTTTTTATCTTGTTTTCTTTTTTGATCATTATCTTTTCTTTCATGATCTTTATTTTTCCCTTTTTTATCTTGGCGAGGGTTATCGTGGTGATCTGAATTCGTTTTTTTTTCAGAAGGATGGTTGCCACTTGTTTTTGACTGGCCGTTATCTTTTCCTTCTCTATTCGAATCATTTTGTTGATTCGTCTGATTTTGATGACTTTGAGTCTTTCCTTCTGATTTTGCTGGCTTATCCCACTTCTTGTTAGGCTTAACTTGTTTAGATTCTTGTTTTTGGTGTTGAGGATTTTGTTTACTTTTATTATGAGTGTTCTTGTGATCTTTCATGTCAACGGCAGGTATTTGCGATTCTTTTTTGTTTTCTTTCTGCAGTTTATTGTTGTCTTCGTGTTTCTTATTTTCATCTTTTTTCTTTATTTCCTGTTGTTTTTCATCTTTTTTCTTTATCTTCTGCTGTTGCTTTTCTACCTTATTGTCTTTGAATTGTGCCTTGTATTTCTGTACGGAAATACCTTCATTGTTAGCAGCTTGACGATCCTCTAAAGAGGCTTCATTAACATTTACGGAGTATTTCTGCATCATACTTTTACTGTTGGAATTTGACACTGCCGAAACAATTACTTTTTCCAGCTTTGCATGGTTTTCTTTATTTTCATAGATGGTGGTAATCTCAATCTCCTCTTGTGTCTCGATAGTTGTTTCCGTACGATCTACAATTTGAAGTAAAACCCATGTTAAAGGCTTTCCTTTCCAGAAAGCAATATCTCTCTTAAGTGCCTCTCCATCGTCATTGAGTCCCTTAAAAGAATACACTGTCCCTTCCTGATCAAGACCCAGTTCAACACTCGGATTGATATCAATCTGTACATATGCAGACACTGGAGTTTGTGAAGGCAGCAATATTGAAAATAGCAATACAAGTGTCGCAACCATCGAAAGAACCGGCGCTGTCCATGAAGAATTAAATGTTGCTTTATAGCTTCTCTTGTTTAATAAAGGTTTATAAAATGCTTCGTCACCTATTTCAACAGAAGCAGAAAGTGGTATGCCTTTTTCAAATACTCCATCTTCCGTGAAGAAAATACTATATGAAGATGTTGTCTCAAACACGATCCCTCTTCGCGTGTTCATCATGACATCCGTCCTTTTAAATAATCTTTTATATAGTGCAGGTCACTTTTTAGAAGAATAGCAATTGCTATTATAAATTTTCGTTGTCTCTCCAAGGTTTTACGTGAAACTTCAACTAATTCTTCCAATTCTTTTATTGGCAATTTCTTTTTTGTTTGAAGTACTTCGTAAAACTCGTCCGTTTCCACAATGAGTTGTGCTATTTGGATAGCGGTCTTTCTTGAGTCTTCATGCGATGGAGAAACTTTAACAAGTTCCTGAAAGCTTAGTCCAAATGGTTTTAGCAAAGACTCGTATACAGCAATTTGATGTTTTCTTTCATCTGCCTGCTGCGTCGCTGTAAATTGTTCAAATGAATGTGAAGATTCTAGGATTGAAAAAGAACTTGATTCAATCTCAGAATCAGAACACATTTGACCTAGACTAATTTCTTTTCTTCTTGCTTCTTTTCGAATAAAGTCAATCAGTTTACGCCGAATCAGCAAATGAGCAAACGTTAAGAATGATGCATTTTTATCATGTTCAAAATGAACGATCGCTTCATGGAATGCGTACATTGCAATACTGTACTCGTCATCTTGTTCCCCAATATAACGTTTACATATAAACGAAGCAGTTTTTTTCATAAAAGGAGTGTAGGAAGAAAGAAGTTCATTAAGAACTTCTTCATTCCCTTCTTTTGCTTGAATTACTAGCAATTCAAGATCGTTTTTTGATTGTTTCTTAGGAAAAAGTCCTTGAATCGTTGCTAGTATCACAAGCTCACCCCATTTCCGCACAATAGTTAAGTCCTATCGATTGTAACGGGTTCTTGATAAAATGAAAAGATGCATTGTATTTCATTTTCTTAACAATTAACCCAAGTGTTATTTGTTTTTGTGATCTTCATTATGTTTTTCAACTTCATGACGATGCTCTTTTTTTGCATGATGCGATGCTTTATGCTCTTCTTTTTTAGCGTGATGTGTATTTTTGCGTTCTTGTTGTTTTGCATGTTGAGCATCTTTACGTTCTTGCTTTTCTACTGCTTTTTCAGCTTTTTTCACTTCTTTAGCAGCTTTTTTCTCAGCTTTTACTACTTCTRAATCTTTTTCAGTTTCAGTTTTTTCTTTATCATTCTCCACAGTGTCTTCATCAGTTTGGGCAGGTTCAGTTGCCTCGTCAGATGGTGTTGTTTCTGTAGTTGGAATTTCTTCTTTATCTTCTTCTTTGTTCTTCTCTTCCCATTTGGCAATAGCTTTATCAATATTTCTCTGAAGAGCCGCTTTTGCAGTTGGGTTATTTATTTTTTCAATGTTCAGGGAAAGTGCAAAAATATTATTTGCAAGGTAACCCAAAGGAATATTTGAGGAAATCGTTTGCAAATCTTCAACTGAAGTCGTTTGTTCTTTCAAATTGTTCAATGCCTCTTGTAAATTTACTGTTTCAAAATTGGATGAATCTACTTTTTCGGTGTCATKGGCAAAGGCCGGAAAAGAAGTTGAAGCTACTAATCCTGTTGCTAGCAATGCTGCACTGATTTTTTGGAATTTTTTCAATGTGTGCCACCCCTTGTAAAATGCGTWCGCTTTCACGTCATCAAACTATTCGATGCCATATCTAATTTTTTAGGGGGTACAAAAAAAGCTGCGTAAAATCTTTTCGATTTTACGCAGCTTACTGTTAAATTCTGAAATTATTGCTTACGATTTTTGTATCGTCCGGCCATTACTACTCCAACCGTCACCAATGCAATCATAATCCAGCCTACGTACGGGTTAGCATCAAAGAAATCGTGTAAGAACGGTTCATGTGTAATCATTCTTGCTGCCGTGAATGCCAAAACAGCAGATCCGATATAAATGATAATTGGGTATTTATCTATCAGTTTCACGAAGAGCGTACTTCCCCAGACCATAATTGGAATACTGATAATCAAACCAATTACAACTAATAAAAAGCTATGGTTTGAAGCATTTGCTGCACCAGCAACTGCTAATACATTGTCTAACCCCATAATTGTATCTGCAACGATTATTGTACCGATAGCTGACATTAAGGTCTTAGATGCTTTATGATCACCAGCATCCCCATCTTCAACTAACAATTTATAAGCTATCCAGATTAAAATAAGCCCCCCCACAAGTTGCAAGCCAGGAATTTTCAAAATCCATACAATGGCAAGTGTCGCAAGAACTCGAATCACTACAGCTCCAGCTGTTCCCCACATGATGGCTTTTCTTCGGTGATGAATGGGCAAGTTTTTCGCAGACATCCCAATAACGATGGCATTGTCTCCTGCTAAAACTAAGTCAATCATAATGATTGATAGTAGAGCTACTAAAAATTCAACTGTAAAAATATCCATAACGATCTCCTTTAATAAATATTTTTGAAAACAAAAAGACCCCTGCCTTATAAAAAGGCAAAGGTCTTGCTAAGCACATTATGTAAATGGCTATCATARCCGATGGTGTATACCATGTAATGACGACTATGAAATAGGTTTCCCTATAGCTACTCCCCTTTGACAACAGTCAAAAGTATATTAAGTTTTCATGTACAATAATTATAACATATTGAACGGAGTTGTAAACTAACACTACTTTATCTGAATATGATAAGACTGTTCTTTTTTATGAAGCTGATAAAAAGCAATCATACTTGGCAGGGATTCGATAAAATCCGCACATCGAATTCCACTGTCCTTCAAGATACCTTTCGCAACTGTCGTATCGAACTGAGCGTTCCATGTCAAATAGTCCAATGTTTCTTTTTCAACACCCAAGCTTTTTCTCAGTACTTTCAATTGCATACCCATTTTTGCAAGCGCCAGAGGTATTCGTCCTTTTGGCCATTTTCCGGTTACATGCCAAACCATCTGTCGGTATACTTCTTCCACTGGGTGAGGTTTTGGATCCGTTAAATGAATGGTCTTACCTATAGCACCTACATCCTCAC